>JAYRNY010001116.1:0-11442 GCA_041911975.1 bacterium
AAGTTTTCGCCCAAGAATTCCAAAGTCGAAGTTGAAATCGACGAGTCCGATGGATTTGTAGAGTTGAAAGTGATTGACCATGGACCGGGAATTGCAGCCGAAAATCAAGATGCAGTTTTTGAACGTTTTAAACAAGTGAAAGAGACTGACTCTAAGAAGCACCGCAGTTCCGGATTGGGTTTGGCGGTTTCGAAGGCAATAGTGGAACAGCACAAGGGCACAATTGGCGTGACGAGCCAACCCGGAGAGGGAAGCACTTTTTGGGTAAGGCTGCCGAGGGTTTAGAGTCACGGCTCTGCCACAATTGCCCCTTAGTTTGAAAGTACCCACCCCACATTTGCAGCAACCTCTCCCCAAGGAAAAGCAGGAGGCACAAATGCCGCCAGTCGAACTCATTTCGGCATCCTACACATTACCGCAACCAGCACAGGTATACACATTATCTGAGCCTGCCCAAAATCAATTCGCACCTGCATTGATGCAGAACAGTTGGATACAGTACTGCCGGTCGCTTCACCGTGTGCATTCCAAATCTGAGATCGTAAGCGCGATCAGCGGAGAGACTGATCCAAAGGTTCGGCACATGTTAGGCGTGCTGAAGGAGAATTTTGAACAGGTGAAACTGACTCACGGTTTGTTCAAAGCGGTGGCGTCATCTAAGGAATCAGCAAAACTATAGAATCCCAAATTTCCTGGAGGAGGGGGCGGTGTCGGCGACGGCACCGCTCTGCCATTGTGGGTGCGTACTCTATGTGAATGCCTCCAGGACTTGTATCTGCGGTGCGTCACTGGTTCGCCACAATTGGTTCTTAAGTTATGAATCAGCAGCCGCGTTTTCACTTCCCCGTGCGCAGCGGCTGCACGAATTAGAAACAGGTTCTTTCCTGGAGGAAGGCGGGCGGCGCTGGCAACGGTGCCGTTCTTTCTTTTTGTGGTGCATCGTCGAGCACTCATTATGATTATGTCAATCGCCTGCGGAAACGCCAATTTTGCGAGTCACGAGTACGACACACTTGCTGATTAAGTTTGGGTAGAAAGGAATCTGCTCTCCCCCATTTGAGCTCGACTGTTACTTGCAGTGTCTTTGATCGGCTTTAATCGCCTTTGATCGCCTGGCACTACTTACGTTACTAACTCAACAGAGGATAATTCCAATGGCTATTAATCAGCCCGATCATGTTGAATCTGCAGCAGTAAAGAATTTCGAATCCTCGATGTTCACTGCTCCGCAAATTACTAAAGACGATAATCAAAAGCTTCAAGAATTGAAGATCAATGCTACCGCGAATCGTAAAGATGCCGGAATTCTCCCTGAATTGACTATCTCCAATGATATCGAATTCGTTCAAAAGAACTTCAGCGCCATTGATGTTTCAAGAGACGGCCATGTGACCAGTAGAGAGATCAACAGTTACATCAAAGATAATAAAGACCTGACGTCTGACGAAGTTGCTTCTCTGCAAAGAGTTGGCGCGCAAATCGGCAAACTCGAAGCTTTGAGTAGAGACGATGGAAAAAATGGTGTTACCGTCAAAGATCTGGATTTCGCCAACAGCAATGCCAGAGCAATGGACTACGCTCAGCGCAATTTCGACGGAATTGACGGCAACGGAGACGGTCATGTCACTAAAGATGAATTGGATGGCTATGCGAAAGCCAGAGGCGATCAATTGAGTGCTGAAGAACGTGCAAATATTGAAAACTTGAAGAAGAATATGTCTCAGCTTCAAGGTTACAGCGATGACGAAACGCTGTGGGAGACAGGCTTTACACGTCATGACCTGGTGAATGGCAAAAAAGAACAGGGAACCGATGTCTTAAGGTTGGGCGGTAAAGATAACCCGGATAGCGGTCCTAAGGCCTATGGTGATCTTCGGCCGGCTCTTGATTATGCTCAGAAGAATTTCAGACAGATGGATGCCGACGGAGACAAATACATCTCGGCGGACGAAATCGAGCAATACATGCAAAAGAACAAATTGAGCGTTGAAGAGATGCAAAATCTCCGTGCCCTTAAGGAGAAAGTAGGCGATATCGAAGAGTTCAGTAATGATGAATTGTTCGATGAGGATAATGGTATCTCCACCAAAGACATCGCTGCCGCTGAAGAACAAATCGATATTTCTGTGTATGCTCAAAAGAATTTCGACAAACTGGATGGTAACGGCGATGATTTCGTCGAAGAAGACGAGATCGAAGCCTACATCAGAGCCAATGGCAGCAACATCTCTCTAGAAGAACTGAGAAAGCTGGATACGCTGAAGAAAGCAGTTGGCGAACTGGAAGAGAAGCACGATGATGAGATTAGTGATGAGGACAACGGATTTACTCGACATGACCTCATAGACGCACTCGAAGAAGCCGGCTCCGCCGGTGCCAGAGACAGTGAACCGGAGAGCTATGACAAACCAGTACGAGAGCCAGAGCCTCGTGAAAAACCCGGTCACAGGCCGGAACCACTTAAGAGAGACGGTGAAGAGTGCCCTGCCTCTGACCACGAATACACAATCCAGAAAGGTGATTCATTTTGGAAAATCGCCAAGGAGAACTTGCGCGCTCAAAACGGCCACGAACCAAGTAATGCTGATATCGTAAAAGCCATGAATGAGCTGGCAAAACTAAACGGTATGCTGCTCACGCATATAATTCATCCTGGCCAGGTATTGAAGGTGCCAGGTCCCTCTATGCTGCCACCAGCACCTGACCAAATACTCAAAAAGAAAATTGGTAGCCTGTCTTTGCCAGTACAGGTGCCAGCAGATGTGACCCGTGTCGGTAATTTGTAGGGTCACCGTGACCGCTAGTCGTCTTCAGTCGTGAGCTTGTAGCCGAAGCCGTAGACGTTCTTGATCAATGATTTCTTGCTGTCATCATCAATGCGTTTTCTCAGGCGCTTGATTGTGGTGCGCACAGCTTCCGGCCCTGCTGATGCTTCTGATTTCCACACTTGATGCAACAGTGCGTCGGAATTGAAAACTTGGTTTGGGTGCAACATCAAGAACTCCAAAAGCGCAAATTCAATCGGCCAGAGTTCGATTTCTTTTCCTTTTTTCGTCACAGTGCGCTTTGTCGGATCCAGGCAAAGGTCTCCGACATTTAGTGTAGTGACGTGCTTCATCGGTTTGCGACGCAGCAAGGCCCGCACGCGCGCGGAAAGTTCGCGCAATTCGACGGGCTTTGTCAAATAATCATCCGCACCGGAATCCAATCCCACCTCTTTGCTGTCGATGGAACTTTTTCCGGTGAGCATCAGGACAGGAGTCCCGCCGCCGCGCGACCGGTATTCTCTGCAGACTTGAATTCCGCTGAGCTCAGGCATGTCCCAGTCCAACACGATTACGTCGTAATCGTATGTCTTGATCATTTCACTGGCGTCGCCGCCATTGTGCACCACATCTACCGTGTATTTTTCATGCACGAGCCAATCTTCTATCAAGCCAGAAAGCTCTTTATCGTCATCGGCTATAAGTATGCGTGCCATGTATTTGTGTAGAGCGGCTAGGAAATGCGCTTATTACCTGCTCTATGTTACCCGCAGTTAGTACCTCCATGCCAAGTCAAGTAGAGATCTTGCTTGCCACCCCGATGAAAATCGCAGTAGAAGACTTAGGACGCCACTCCAAATCTCGAATACGTGCACCATCTTTAAAGACGAGCCGTCCGGGAAAAAAGTTCAAAGCCTTAAGTGTCTTTGGAGATTAGACACGGCTCATTTCTTGTTGGGATCGATATGGAAGTCGCCTACCTTTTATAGAGACCGTGACTCTTGAAGGAGCACGAAACAAACTTCTGCCTTTGCCGAAAAGCTCGGCCAGCGAGGGTTTGCCGGTTGAGAATAGAAAAAAGACCGTTAACGGACTTTTTTCTAGAAGTTTGACTGTGCACAGTCAAACTTCTAAGGTGAGGTTGTCAGTCAGAGAATTACGAAGTGGGCGCCGACGAGGCCATTGAAGTGTTGCGCAGGTAGAGAAGAATTTCGAGCATGATGACATCGAGTCTTGTCACTGTGGAGCGGAGTTGATGCAGCATCGCTGTTCTGTCTTCGACGAGTTCGGCTGTCACCCTGTAGTTTTGCTGAGAGTTATTGAGGATGCGCTCGCGCCGTTCATTGGTTACGCCTGCTTTTTTCCGATGAATGTGGTGGTGAGAGATGCAAAAGCCGTTCTTTGCCCACTCATCCACTAGCTTTTCGCGCCGAGTTTCAGTCTTTCCACCTTGAGAAGCCGGCGAATTGAGAAATGTCCATACGCAAGTAGGATAGGCGGCGGATGGTCCTTTTTCCGGTTCGAAAAGACGCGACAGAATATTTGGAATTCCTTTCTCGATGCGTTTTTCCCCTCGCTGTTCGCGAAGTGACAGATAGGCAAGAGTCGCCTGAATGAATCCTTCCACCGTGTCGATGGTGTCATAGGAAATATGATTGATGTCGGCGAGTTGCAAGCCGCCGCCTATCATGCCGGTGATGCCCCCGCTGATCAGGTCTCCGTAAGTATTGAGTTTGAGAGCCTTGTCTCTGCGCGCTGCGATCATGGCGTTGATGGAGTCTGCTTTGGCAATTTCTTCTTCCAGGAAATGAACGAAGGTTCTCACATCCTGTGAAACTATCATCACCGACATCATTAGATTTTGGCGTGCTTCGAGGTAATCGTCTCGGTCCGCAACTCCGGCAAATTTTTGACGCTTCAAGTTGTCGTAGCGAGTGAGGTGATTCCATAATCCCAGGCGTTTTGCAGTGTCCTGGGCTTCCGCTGACAGGGTGTCAAGAGTGCTGGCGTCCGATGACTCAGATGGCGCGATTTCCTGGTCGTCCGTCCCCGATCCCTGGGCTGAAGCGATTTGCAATGAACATAATTGGCTGACCAACATGGTCAGACCAATCGCAAACACCTGTTTTTGAAATCGCGTAAACACTCGGTAAGGTTACGGAAAGCTCTCTCAAATGCTTGATGCTATGAGCCTTTGGGGTACCTGTCAACTTTTATTTCTATCATCCGTCAGCCTGGCGAGCCGTTCGGAGTTCAGGCGGGTCATGGAGGTTTCGGTTAGAATCTGACGTATGTGCGGACGCTATACCCTCTATCACTCATCAAACGAAATTGTCGATCGATTCAAGACTATGCAGGTTGAATTCGATCTCGAGCAGCGTTTCAACATTGCACCAACTCAATTGGTGGCAGTCGTCCAGGAGAAAGCGGAAGGTGGACAAACGCAGCGCAGATTGGAGCCGATGAAATGGGGGCTCGTTCCTTTCTGGGTGAAGGACATAACTACCTTCAAACCGTTTTTCAACACACGCACGGAAACAATCGCTGAAAAGCCCTCTTTCAAAGCCGCTTTTACACGCCGCCGTTGCATTATTCCTTGCAGCGGATTCTATGAATGGAAAAAGACCGAAGACGGCAAAGGCAAAATTCCGATGTTTATTTATTTGAAGGATGGTGCTCCATTTGGAATGGCTGGAATTTATGAAACATGGAATTCAAAAGACGGTGACGAGCTGACTACTTGCTCGATCATCACAGTACCGGCAAATGATTTCATGGCTGATATACACGACCGAATGCCTGCCATCATTCGTCGTGAAGACGAGGATACCTGGTTGAATCCGCTTGAGGTGAATAACGAGCGCTTGCTCAGCATGCTTCGTCCATATGACGATGCAGCGATGAAGGCGCATCCTGTTTCTTCAATGGTAAATTCGCCCAGAACAGATTCGGTGCGCTTGATTGAAGAATGCACTGTCGAGCAGGCTCTGGAAAAACCGGTGTCGGCAACAAGGGCAAAAGCCGAAGCGAAAAAACGCGATAAGGGCGTTGCCGATACCGATCAGCTGAAGCTGTTTTAGACATCGCGCATTTGCAAATGCTTTACTCCAGCATCTTCAGCTGTTCGAGTATGCTGTTTTTCTTGTGCTCGAGTTCGGCAATCTGGTCTTTGATAATCTGTACTTTTTCAGGTGGTGCTTTTTTGACAAAGTCCGGGTTGTCGATGATTTGCTTTTGTTTCGCCAGTTCCTTCTCTGTAGCGGCAAGTTGTTGTTGCAGCTTTTCGCGAGTTTTCTCGATATCGATGGTGGTGCCGAGAGGAATTGCCACCTTGATCGTGCCGACTTTATCCCAGGCGGAGCGCGGAGGTAGTGTCTTCAATTCGAAGTCGACCTTTCCGGCCTTGGCCAGGCGCTTGATATAGTCCACGTTGCCTTCGAGCAATTTTTTCTCGTCGGCGTTTTCTGCCTGAATGATTACTTCCACTTCAGACGATGCAGGCACATTGAATGTCTGGCGAATGTTTCTGACTGAGCGGATTACTTTCATGATCAGACCCATCTCCGCATCCGACTGCTCGTTGAAGAAGCGCTCGTCATCGCGAGGATAGGGCGCGAACATGATCGAGTCGAAGTCATTGAACAATTCCGACTTGGGTGTTCTGCTCCAGAGTTCGTCTGTTATGAAAGGCGCCGTCGGATGCATGGCCCGCATCAAGCCTTCGAATATATTGTGCAGAACCCGTTGGGTCTGCTCTTTTAACTCCGGCTTGGCCATCTGAATCTTGGCGATTTCGATATACCAGTCACAATAATAATCCCAGGTGAAATCGTAGATTTCACGGGTGGCATCATGGAAATCGTATTCGTTGTAAGCATGACCTACGTTTTTCAACATAGAGTTGAAGCGATGCAGGATCCACTTATCTGCAAGTGTCAGTGTTGTTGGGTCAATTGCTTTGGGCGTGTAGCCTTCCAATTGAGAGAGCACGAATTTGCCCGCATTCCACAACTTATTGGCGAAGCGCTTGTATTCATCGAGACGGTCTTCTCTAAAGCGCACATCTTGATCGCCTTTGATGCCGACTGAGGCAAACCAGAATCTGTTCGCGTCGGCGCCATATTTCTCGATCATATCTAAAGGATCGACGGCATTGCCCTTGGATTTGGACATGCGCTTGCCATCCGGTGTTTGAATAACCGGGTGAATCAGTACTTCCTTAAAGGGAATGGTTTTCACGAATTTCAAACTCGTGAAGATCATGCGCGCCACCCAGAGATTGATAATCTCACGGGCGGTGGAAAGAATTGTGGTCGGATAAAAGACCTTGAACTCACGTGTTTCTTCCGGCCAACCCAGAGTGGCAAACGGCCAAAGAGCTGACGAGAACCAGGTGTCAAGCACGTCTTCGTCTTGAATCAATTTTTTAGAGTCGCACTTGCTGCACTTTTCCGGTGCGGTTTCGTAAGCATCGACGTGCTCGTTTTCGCATGTCCAAACTGGAATGCGATGACCCCACCACAACTGACGGCTGATATTCCAGTCTCGGATGTTTTTCATCCAGTCGAGATATGTTGCGGCATAGCGCTCGGGAACGAACTTGATGCGTTCTTCTTCAACTACTTTGATAGCCGGTTCTGCCAGCTCTTTCATCGCGCAGTACCATTGATCTGATAGATAAGGCTCGATGACGGTATGGCACCGCTCGCAGTGCCCGACGCCGTGCTCATAGTCCTTGATCTCGACCATAAGACCGGACTCTTCCAATTCGGCAACCGCTTCTTTTCGAACAACGAAGCGGTCTTTTCCATGAAAACGTTCCGGAACGAACTCATTGGCGATGAGTTTTCCTTCACTGTCGATGACAATCGGTGATGAAAGATTGTGGCGCTGTCCGACTTCCCAGTCATTGGCGTCGTGAGCCGGTGTGATCTTGAGACAGCCGGTTCCAAACTCACGTTCCACATAATTGTCGGCAATGACCGGAATTTCACGATTGGTGAGCGGCAGTTTCACCATCTTGCCTACGTACTGCTTATAGCGATCGTCGGCAGGGTGAACAGCGACGGCAACGTCGCCAAGGAGAGTCTCCGGTCTGGTGGTGGCGACTGTCAGTCCGCCGTCGCCTTCCGTTAGCGGATATTTAATTAGATATAGATGACCTTTTACATCTTCGTGTTCGACTTCCAGGTCCGAAAGGCTGGTCAAACAGCGAGGGCACCAATTGCAAATGCGATTGCCTCGGTAAATAAATCCTTCTTTGTAGAGGATGCAAAAGGCGCGGTAGATGGCTTTTACGTAGCTCTCGTCCATGGTGAAGGCGATGCGGTCCCAGCTGAAGCTGACGCCCAGGCGCCTGTACTGCTGCATGATGGTGTCGCCGTACTGTTTGCGCCATTCCCAGACCTTTTCTACGAATTTCTCACGTCCGAGGTCGCGGCGTTTTATGCCTTCCTGCTTAAGTTTTCGCTCAACTACCATCTGAGTCGAGATGCCGGCATGGTCCGTGCCCGGCTGCCAGAGCACGCTGTAGCCCTGCATGCGCTTTAAGCGGATGAGAACGTCTTGCAAAGTGCCGTTCAGGGCGTGTCCCATGTGAAGGTTGCCGGTGATATTAGGCGGCGGTAGTGCGCACGAGAAAACCGGGCGATCCGGCAAGATGTCAAGGTCGAAAACTTCCTTGTCGAACCACTCTTTAGTCCACTTAGCCTCGACTTCCTTGGGGTTGTAGGCGCCGGAAGAGGATTCAACCATGGTCGATGCTGATGCCTTTGTGCTTGGGGTGGACATGTGCGCTCCATAATAGGCGGTGTGATCGCCCGAAATATCTCGGAAACCTTGATTATATCCAGCCCTTAAGTCCATCGTCCACCTGCAAAGAGGGAATCTGTGACGCAAAGACACAAACGCTTAGTATCTGAACGAGCCAACCGGACCTACTGAGCTTCTGATGTTAGAATTGCCGGTTGGCGTCAAGCTTCATTTTTGTCTTGACTACGTTTTGGGCAACACAGTTTTACAGGACCGACACATGATCTCCAGTAATGATTTTCGACCAGGGGTAACTGTTGAGTGGAATAACGGCGTATGGCAAGTTGTTGAAGCTATGCACGTCAAACCAGGAAAAGGTTCTGCGTTCGTTCGCACTAAGATGAGAAATCTAGAAACGCAAAACGTCCTGGAAACCACGTTCAGAGCCGGCGAAAAGCTGCCGCAGGCGATTGTTGAAAAAGCCGAAATGAATTTCGTTTATAAGGCCGGCGAAAATTACGCCCTTATGGACACCGGCACCTACGAGCAAATCGAGCTGTCCGAAAAAACCATCGGACCGGGCTACGAATTCTTGAAAGAAGGATGCGAAGGCATCATCGTTATGAAGTACGACAACCGCGTCATCGGCGTCGATCTTCCCAACACCGTAGAGCTGGAAGTTACGGAAACTGTACCGGACGAGCGGGGCGACACATCTTCCGGCGGCGGCAAACCGGCCACTCTGGAAACCGGCGCCACCATTCAAGTGCCCTTCCACATAAAAGTGGGTGACAAAGTCAAAGTAGATACCAGGAATCGCAAGTATCTGACACGTGTTTAGAAACTGAGCATTCTCTGAAGTAAATACTCTGGACCCTGGAAATGAAGATAGATCTCAATCAAATTCGTGAATTACTTTCCGTCGTAAGTCAGACGGATATTACCGAACTCACTTTGGAGTTCGGAGACCAAAAAATAACCATCAAAAAGACCGCCGTGCAGATTTCGTCGACCTCGATAATTGCCGAGAGTCCGGCGGTGCTGCCGGCTGTGCATCAGGCGGCGACTAAGCCAATATCCTTCGATCCTGCACCGGCAGTCACTCAGGTGCCGACGCCCAAGGCGGAAGAGCCGGTATCGGCAAACAATGGTTATGTGGCGGTGACCTCGCCGATGGTTGGAACGTTCTACAGGGCGACTTCGCCGACGGCGGCACCCTTCGTTGATGTAGGTGACCGCATCTCGATTGGTCAAACCGTCTGCATCATAGAAGCAATGAAGTTGATGAATGACATGCCAGCCGAAGTGGCCGGCAAGATAGTGAAAGTCTGTGTAGACAACGGCACCACTGTTGAATACGGGCAGACTCTTTTCCTGGTCGATCCGAAAGGATAATCAAGTAAAAGTGGCTGAAATTTCTGAAGCGAGCAAGAGTTGATCGAAAAGGTTTTAATTGCAAATCGCGGCGAAATCGCTCTAAGAGTAATTAGAGCGTGCAGAGAAATGAACGTGCGCACGGTTGCCGTTTATTCTCAGGCTGATGCCGAGTCGCTGCATGTAAAACTGGCGGATGAGTCCTTTTGCATCGGACCACCGCCTTCCAATCGCAGCTATCTGCATATTCCCGCATTGATCTCGACTGCTGTAGTGACCGGTGCCGACGCCATCCACCCGGGCTATGGATTTCTTTCCGAGAACGCCGACTTTGCTCAAATCTGCGCTGACCACCGCATCAAATTCATTGGTCCCTCGATTACCGCCTTAAATTCTATGGGCGATAAAGCATCGGCTCGTGAAACCATGCGCGCTGCCAACGTGCCTGTCGTGCCTGGCAGCCAGGGATTGATTACGCATGATGCCGAAGCATTCAAATTGGCAAACGAAATCGGTTTTCCCGTCATTGTTAAAGCAACCGCCGGTGGTGGCGGACGTGGAATGCGCGTGGCTTACGATCAAGACCAATTAGCCACGGCGATATCTTCTGCACGCAGCGAAGCTTCTGCTGCATTCGGCGACGGCGGCGTCTACATCGAGAAATATTTGAAGCCGATCCGGCATATCGAAATTCAGGTACTTGCCGATGCACACGGAAATTGCGTTCACCTTGGCGAGCGGGACTGCTCGGTGCAAAGGCGTCACCAAAAACTAATCGAAGAGGCGCCGAGCCCGGCACTCAGCCCTGAACTCAGACAGCAAATGGGTGATGCCGCCGTGCGTGCCGCCTTGCAAATCGGCTATGAAGGAGCCGGTACGGTCGAATTCATTTTCGCCGACAACCAGTTCTACTTCATGGAGATGAACACGAGAATTCAGGTGGAGCATCCGGTCACGGAATCTATCACGGGCATCGATCTCGTTAAGGAACAGATTCGTGTAGCCAGTGGCCTCAAGCTTACATTCAAGCAAGAGGACATCAAATTCACAGGTCATTCCATCGAATGCCGCATCAACGCGGAAGATCCTGACCGCAATTTCCTGCCGTCGCCGGGTAAGATCGATGCGTACATAGCGCCGGGCGGTCCCGGTGTGCGCGTAGACAGCCACTGCTATCCGGGTTATTCTATTCCGCCTCATTACGATTCACTTCTAAGCAAGCTCATAGTCTGGGGTCAGAACCGCCAGGAAGCCATCAATCGTATGCAGCGCGCTTTAGATGAATACGCAATCACTGGAGTAAAGACGACCATACCTTTCCATCAGAAGGTCTTGGCAAATATTCACTTCCAAAATGGAGATGTTTCTACCGACTTCATCGAGAAGCACATGACGCCGGTCGACGCAAAAAATTAAAAAGGTATCCCGGTGCCGGTGGAATGCCGGCAACAAGGCGGCACGTATCGTCCGGTTCGTATAAAATAGAATATTCCAGCCCAGTGTGGCTCCATAGCTCAATGGTGGAGCAAGCGACTCATAATCGCCAGGCTAC
>JAYRNY010001117.1:0-4237 GCA_041911975.1 bacterium
AATATGCAATCAGGCTGCTCGGCAGCAGCCTTCTCGACACCGACTTTGCCGTTTTCCGCCTCTACGACATCCAACCCGCCGAGAATATTCAAGCTCATGGCGGCAATACTGCGTGTGTCTTCCTCGTCATCGATGATGAGAACTTTCATGCTGATATCAGCCCCGCTTGAGTGCCTACAAGTTCCATATACCCGGTTTTGTCAATCTAACAAAAAACTTTGAGCTTGAAAATTCCCAATACGTTGGGCTTTTCCGGGCTTTTATATAGCCCCCGGCGCCGCTTCCGAAACGGACTCAGCCTTTAACCACTGAGCCGCAAAAATGCAGCCGCCCGACCTCAGCGTCACACTCTGCGTCTTACGACACCATCTTCTCTTTCTCGCTCGGCACGACCAATTTCGCGCCTGCTTGAGCCGGTGGAATGCGGAACCAGAAGACAGAGCCCTTGCCCTCTTCGGAGTCCACTCCGATGGTTCCGCCGTGCGCCTCGATGATGCCTTTGCAGATTGCCAGTCCCAAGCCGGTACCGCCCTTGCGCTTGGCGTCCGAGGCTTCTACTTGCTGGAAACGCTGGAAGAGCAAGTTCTTGAACTTGGCTGGAATACCGCGACCACGGTCGATTACCTTGACCTCGATCCAGTTGGGTATCTCATCCACCCTGACTGTGACTGTCGCTCCTTTGGGCGAAAACTTGCAGGCATTGGACATCAAGTTGACGATGACCTGAACCAAGCGGTCGCCGTCGGCATTGACTTTGATGTGCGAAGGAATCATCTCGAGAATGACGCCGGCGTTGTCCGCAAAGGTCTTCACGGACTCGACGGAACGCTCCATAACATTGCTGATGTCGGTTTCCGCAAAGACCATATCCATCTTTCCGGATTCCAGTTTTTCGATATCCAGAATGTCGTTGATAAGACCGATCAGACGAATGGTGTTTCTCTCCGCGATGTTCACCACTTTCATTGCTTGATCCGGCAAAGCGCCCAGCGCACCGACGTTCAAAAGCGTGAGAGAACCGCGAATGGATGTAAGCGGTGTACGCAACTCGTGGGACACAGTCGATACGAATTCCTTTTTCAAGCGCTCCACTTCGCGTCTTTCCGACACGTCCAGAATATTCGCCAGGTAAAAGCGACCGTCCGCCATGTTGAACTCGGAGAGCGACAACTCGATGGGGAAATCTTCTCCAGTCTGTTTCAAGGCATCGAATTCGCCTACTCTATTGAGAGCTTTATGGAAGAGATTATCCATGAACTGCTGCAGGTCTTCGCGGCTATTCATCGAATAAAGTCTTGCTTCTGTAAACAGCGTCATCATATGACGTCCGACCATCTGACTGGATGTGAATCCGAAGATCTGCTCAGTACGCGGGTTTACCGATTCTATGATGCCTTCGGGGCTGATGATGATCAAACCTACTAGCATGTTTTCAATGATAGTTCTGATTCTCTTTTCAGATGCTTTCGTGGCTTCTTCTGCCAATTTCCGCTCGGTGATATCGTGCGCTACGCAGAACATCGAACGCTCCGACTCCGACCAGTAAGCCGACCACAAGACTGTGACGGTGGATGTATCTTTACGCTTGATGCGGTTTTCGAAGTTCATCGTCGCCTGTTCTGCGCGAATGGCACGAACAGCTTTGATGGTTTCTTGCACATCTTCCGGAATGATCAAATCGATGAATCGCTTGCCCATCAGCTCGTCAGGCGCGAATCCGAACATCGACAACGATGCCGGGCTGACGGCTACGAATTTTCCGTCAATATCGATCGAGCAGATGACGTCGGCGGAATTCTCGATAACGGCTCTCTCTTTGCGGGAGGCTTCCGTCAACGCATCTGCCATGCTATGGAAAACACCGTCCAGGTGGGCGATTTCATCACCGCCTGTCAGTGGCGGGTTGAGCGGTTCTCCACGAGCCAGACGAATTGAGTTGTCGGTAAGAACATTCAAACGCCGACCGATTCCTCGGCTGAAGAACAGTGCCAGGGCTACTGCCAGCAAGATGTTGAAGACCACCCCTACAACAAGAAATAGTTTTACGGTTGCCCGGTTTCGATTTTGCACTTCGGGCGATTCACTTTCAATTTTCCGCTCGTCTTCCGTCAATCCGCGCAGTTCGTCCTGCAATCGGTCGGCAAGTGAACGGATCTCCTTATACATGTGTCGAGCTCGGAATTGCGCCACGTCAACCCGGTTATCGTCGATAGCTGCCTTTGCTTCACCGAGGATTTTCAGACCTGTGACGGTAATGTCGGCAAGGTTTTCCAAGATCTTTTGTTGTCTTGGATTGTCGCCTACGAGGCTCTTCAGTTCATTCAAATCCTGCGGAATCTGGCGGACGATCTTGTCGTAGCGGTCGCTGAAAAGCGGCGACTTGGTGATTGAGTATCCACCCATAGCCACGCCGGCGTCGTAGAAAAGTTTCGAGAGAGTGTTTGCTTGCGAGATGATCGCTTTTGAACGGATTTGTCGCTGTACCTCGATTTCCGCCTGCCTGAGAAGCATCGTCAGCGTGAGCAAGAAGATCAGCTCAAACAAGAGAGGTACTGATACCAGAATCAGTCCCTTGTGCGATAGTTTGAGATTTACTCGCTGCAGACTCAGAAAATTACTCCTTTACTAGCGCTTCTTGAACTTGTTCAAGAATTTGTCGAGGTCTTCGTTGGTGATTGGCTTGCTGTTATTGCCGCCTCCCTCATTGCTCAAATCTTTGGTCATGTCATCGATGATTTGCTTCGTGTCCTCGTCAGCCATCACTTCCACGCTGCTTTTCACAGGTCGATAGCCGCTGGGCATCGAATAATAAGATATCGGAATTGGGCAGGCTTGTGAGCGATACGTATCAAGTTGGGTTTTGGTGCCTTGCTCGGCTGTGGTCACTGTCAGTCTGAGCGGCACATTCAATGTATTGGGCAGCCCGTACATGCTGGACAGCAAATCAGCAAGCTGCGGAGGCACCTGGATTTCCTCGCAAACCCAGTAATCAGCGCCTTTCAGGTGCTGCTGCACTCGGTGACCGGAGCGAGCGGCTGCTCTCGCCTGCACACCGGCAGCGTCGTTCATCACGTACTGGGTGGCCCGCAAATTGGCGATGTTTGAAACAGTGCCCCTCTGCCAGTTTGCCTGACCGAGGTCAGACCGGCGCTGGGGCAGGTTATTCGTCACTTGTTTCTTGAAAGTGTCCAGCGTTGCCGAATAGCAGACCTTGGTACGGTCGTTGAACATAATCACGTCCCAGTTCGGTGAACGGGTGACGAAATTGACACCGGCCTTAGGGTTGACGAACTTAAAGCCTTGCGGGCTGACGTATAAATACATGTCACCCATCATCAGGCTCTTCTGCGTGAGCACCCAACCCTTGTCATCGGCGCTCGCCGGCAGAGAGGAAACAGCAGCAGACAAAGCCAGAGCCGCGACTGCAAAAGCTACTCGGCGGTAAATTCTCGGCAAGCTGCCGCAGCGCGTCATTTTGAGCCCACCCTCCCGGGGATCTGCACTCTCGTTATTCCATGTACCCTATATTCATGTCTCAAAAACTAAATTATTAGCCGCCCGCCTCAGTTTTGCCCTCGAGCCGTGCCGGAGCTTTCACCAGGCCCTTCGCAAGAATACTGCCCGAATCTCGCCCCAATCTCTCTCAAATCCAGGAAAACTCCGGGCCGATTACTTCTTGCCCTTGCCGACATCATGGTCTCCGGCTGAGAAGAGCTCCAACTCCTCGCTCTCAAGCGAATACTCGGCACCGGCCTTGCGATATCCGGAAGGCACCTTGAATCTCGCTTCCGGAAAGGTCATTTTCTTCACGCTGTAGGTGTTCACCCTGCCGCGTGAGTCACGGTCCGGATCAGGATCCTCGAACAAAAGCGGCATTTTGTGAATGAGAGGAAAGCCTTCCATTTTGAGGACGATATCCGCGGCTCCGGGCGGAATCGGCAAATTCTCCGCTACCCAGAAACCGTTGTATCGCATTTGCGATATCACCTTTTCGCCGGTCGCGTGCTTTTTCGGCGCCCGGCCTGTAGCGACCACGTAGCGCCCTGCTTTCACACCGGCAACTGTTTTCTCTTCAACCTTCTTCCAATTCTGCGGATGCGGATCTCCACCCAGTAGTTTCAAAAACCGCTGAATCATAAAGCTTCCAGCAGCTTCCGGCTTGGTCTCGTAGTAAGTCTTTTTGGACGAATCATAGGCAATAACCGTCTTGAAGGGAGCCTGGCTGACGGTCACGCCG
>JAYRNY010001118.1:0-5568 GCA_041911975.1 bacterium
GTTCTCAATGCGTTGCTGAGAGGCACATGCGATGCAATGCTCGTTAATGCTTATCAATTTCCAAAGTTCATTGCGGTAACAAAAAGAGAGCAAAAGCTGGCAGTCGATTTGCTGGAAAAGTTGAGCGAGGTAACGCAATCCAATGATGTTCTTCGCGCTAATTTTGCAGACCTCAAACGACATGTCAGAGAGAACATCGAATTGCAATACGACATCATGCGAGCCCCTAAAGATGCAGATATTGAAAGATGGTTCGGTCCGACCGTGTGTGAGAAGCACGAGCAATTGATAAATGAGCTGGAACAGCCTCTTCAATCGGCGATTGCATATGAATCAAAGCTCGTTGAAGGCAACATCTTTGCGAAGATGAGCTACCGCAAGAATGTCGAGGCTGTTTTGTTTTTATCAATGCTGTTCATGTTTTTGCTGTCTGCGGCAATGGGGATACTTTTGACGCGGCGCCTGACGTTGCGGGTAGATAAGATAGTTGCTAACTCCGAGCGGCTGGTTGCCAAACAACCGCTGCATGATCCGCTCGATGGAACGGATGAAGTCGCATATGTCGATCACTCGTTCTTCAATGCGGCCAGTAAGTTAATTCAGTTAGAGCGGTTCAAACAAGAGATCATTGGCATCACTAGCCACGAGTTCCGCACACCTCTAACGAGCCTGCTGGCTAAGACTGATCTTATGGAAGCGGGAGTGTTTGGGACTTTGACCGATCGAGGCAAGAAGATTGTTGATGAGGCCAAACGCAGCATTACCGACTAGATCGCTTTGATAACGAACTTGCTGGATGTGGAAAAAATTCAAACCGGTAAGAACATCGTTGAGAAGCCTCATGTTTCAAATGATGCGTTGCTGGGCGAAGTGGTCGAGAATCTTCTCGAAATTGCCAGGCAGAGGGAGGTGGAACTAATTATGAATTCCAATCCATTGATGGTGATGGTGAGGGCTGATTCGGCAAGGCTTGTTCAAGCTTTGAGAGCGGTGATTTATGACATGATCGCTCATGCACCTGCGAAGACTTCTATTTTTCTCGATGCTAAGGTCGAAGCAAGTCGGATTTCTATATCAATTGCAGCTCCGGGCGCAGAGTGCAGCAAGAATGCGCTGGATGTAGCCACTGCTCGTGGCCGACTGGCTGTTGATTTGATAAAACTGATAGCCGAGCAGCATAGCGGCAGTTGCGAAGTGCAGTCTAATGCTGAAGAACTTCGCGTGACGATCAGATTGCCCATTCGTTAACCTTCGAGCGGCAATTCAACGGCGATCAAAAGCCGCTCCTCGCCGGCTTCAATCGATTGCTTTCCGCCATGCTGTTCTACGATCAAGCGCAGCAGATCAACTGCCAGCCTTCCTCTTGCGCTATCGGGATTCAATGCGTTTTGACTGCAGGCGCCGGGGGCGCAGATGCTAATTCCAGCGGTTTTGTCTTTCAATTGAACATTCATTTGAATAGAGGAACCTTGCGGTGAGTTCTCTACAATGTCTTGAAGGATGGCTGTGATTGATTGCAGCAGGCGTGCTTCATCTGCGTTCGCCTTTATGTCGCTGTCTTTATTGCTTATCGTCACTCGCCGCTCTTCTGCCAGTTGGCGAACGCCATCGACGGCCTTGTTAAGTATTGCGTCCAGCGAAACCAGCGCTTTAGCTACAATCGTTTTGCCTGATTGTATTTTTTCGACATCGAGTAAATTCGTAATCAGAACTATCAGGCAGGAGATATTGTTTCTTGCTGCCAGAGCAATTTTCTTGCCTTTCTCATTGAGCGTGCCAAATACACCGACTTGAATCAAATCGACCTTCGCCAAAAGGGAGGTGAGCGGCGTGCGAAATTCGTGGCTCGTAATGCCGATGATCTCTTGTTTGAATCTCTCCAGCTGGATGAGCCGATTTGCTGCATCATAGAAAGAGCGGTCTACATACGCAATCTCATCATTGCCTGCGAGTGGCGGCGATAGTTCCCTTTTCTCAATCAAGTGCTTTGTGTTTTGAACGATGTGTCCCACGCGAAATGCGAGTCTGCGTGTAAAGAATATTCCCAGAAGAATGGCCCCGACCAGGGTGCAGATTGATGACGCGAAGACGATGGATTCAATGTTCCGGCGCATTTCAAGTTTTGCAAGTGTATTGCTTTCAATGAGCCTGTTTTCCTCTTTGACTGCATCCTGCACCGGAAGCGCAATTTGAGTGTATACGCTCAGCAGTTCCTTGATCATGTTAATGTTGTGCGCATCGCTAAGGTCAGCATTTTGAGGCGCCGCCATAAGGTAATTCTCGCCTTTGATGAATAGATGTGAAAGCTGTTCCAATTCGGCTGCGCACCTTTCTGCTGTCTGGTCACCCAGGCTTGCGCTCTTTGCCTCCTGTACGCAATCTGTCAGGATGCGCTGAGCTTCCAATGCACTGCTTTTTAACTCTTCGTCATGCTCAATGTTGTAATAAATGGCCCGTTGACAGGATGCGGCAATGGCATCCATAACCGCGGAGTGTCTTACAGCGATGCTGCCGGTTTTGTAGAACGCCGCGACATTTGCACCGATTTGATCGACGACAATCCAAAGCAGAGCAATAGTTGATAGTTGGAGCAAAATCGGCAGTAGAACAAGAAGCAAGCCATTCAGCCAGAGGGTTGGACGGACTATCACGTCTTCGCTCGCTTTAGGCTGGGATGGCGGCGATGCCAGGGAGATGAAATTTGCCTGTGCACTTTCGGCAGGGGCGGTTGACTCGCAAGTCGTTTGGTAAAGAGGAAGCATGAACCAGAATGTGGAGCCCTCACCCAATTTCGAGCTGAAGCCCATACGTCCTTGCTGAGCCTCAATCAGCTTTTTGCTGATAGCCAGTCCAAGGCCAGAACCGCCTTTCTCAGTTGAATCTTCTCTTGACGCCTGTTCGTACTTGCCGAAAATCGATTTTTGAAACTCATCCGGAATGCCCGTGCCGTGATCCGTAACTGACAGCTTCCCGAATGCTCCTTCTATTTTTGTCACTACTTCAATCGTTCTCTTTCGAGGCGAGAACTTAATGGCATTGGTAAGCAGATTGAGCGCGATTTGCTGCAATCTAGAAGCATCGCCTGATACGCTGACTGCGGGCAGATCTCCTGTGATATTGACGCTGACGCTGTTGGCGAAATCCTTGACTGTATCGATAGCAGTTGCAGCAGTCTCTGCCAGATTTACTTCACTTATTTCGAGATCCCATCCGGCTCGGCTGATTTTGTCCAGTGAGAGCAAATCGCGTGTGAGAATTCGCAGACGGTCGACTTCTTGCAAGGACCTGTCCAGGCGCTGGGTCCCATCTTTTGTCAAAGTGTCAAAACCCTCTTGCCTGAGTTCCTGAAGGGAGTCAGACAATTGATCGATGGGTTCCTTCAGCTCTTTTGCCACAATCCTGGCAGTTTGTGCTTGAAACTCCTCCGCTTGCTTGATTTGCTTGTCCGTCTCCTGCACTGACTTGTTGAGGCTGGCAATTTCGTCGTTGCCGGTGAGAGTTTCAAGCGGCTCCTCGTGATTTTCCATGGACCTGATGTTTGCTGCTACGGTTTGCAGCCTGCGGATGACCGAGCTGCTAAAGAGCAATCCAGTGATTGTGCTTACAAGGATCGATGCGATGATGGAAAATTGAAGTATGTTCTTGATCTCTGCCTGTTTCTCCTGAAAGTTTTCCATCAAGTGTTTGCGCTTTCTCTCCAGAAAAGCGATCCGCCGGTCGGGTCCGCCTGTGAACTTTGTCATCACGCCCTCTTTGCCGACTGAAGTCACCATCGGTCCTCCAAGGACTTCCGACATTGTCTGAGGTCGCCCTTGCGCCAGGATTGTTCTCAATAGCCGAGCAGCAAAAGATTGAAACCTGATCTGTGCAGCTAGTGCACGTGATTGCACAGGGTCGTTTTTCAACGCCTCCATTAATTGCTGGAAAATCTCGAAATTTCGATGGATCGACTGATTCATTTTGTCGAGATACTGTCTTTCCTGGGTGGTGCGAAACAAGATGAAGTAGCCGCCATTCAGTCCCTGGACGACCCTCAATTCGTTGTTGAGCAAAAGTTGCTTTTCCGTATCGCGCTGCGACTGTTGAATTTCGTCCAGCTCTTTTATTGAATTGAAAAGTACGCTGAAAAATATGAGCTGAAACAGCACAGGTATGGTAACCACCAATACAACTTTGTGTGACAGCTTCGCTTTCATTTAGAACGGAAAGAGCGGGTGGGGCAGAATGGGTAAAGAAGAGCCTGGCCCATTATAGGTCCATATCGTTGCCAACTGGTTGGTCTGGTGAAACTGGCGGCCGCTTCACATCAGACGCACCTGCGTTTTCTGAGCAGGGCGGCACATAAGCTGCCCCTGCTGTCTTTTGTTTCACATTCAGACCTGATGCATCTAACCCATGAGATGTTCGCGGAAAAACTGGAGAAGTTTGGCTACGCTACTATCCCAGTCCTTCTTGTTTCCACCGCCACCATGTCCTGCTCCCTCGATGGTAATCAAGTCGGCATGGACGTTCTTAGATTTGCAAACTGTCATCATTTCTTCCGCTTGATCGAACGGCACGATATCATCGTTTGTTCCGTGCACCAACAACATCGGTGGATCTTGCGCGTCAGCAAATGTGATTGGACTGGCATTGATGCGGTTCTGCGCAATACCATCGATGTTCTCTCTGTCGGCATCGGAGAATAAGTTGTCTACAATTCCTTGAATAGCCGGGCGAAACTGTTTATTCAAGTTGGTTGGACCGGCCAGACTGGCTGTCGCGCAAACCGGGCTATGAAGCTTCGCGAGCGGCAGAGATTTCCTGTCGATGTCGTTCTGCACTTCCGACAGCATAAGAGCGATGTGCCCGCCCGCTGAGCCGCCGAAAAGAGCGATTTTTTTTGCATTAATTCTGAGCTTCGATGCATGATCGATCAGGTAGTTAATTGCCTCGGTGGAATCGTTTACCTGCGCCGGGTACTTCGCTTGCGAGGTCAGTCTGTACTCTATGCAAGCCGACGCAAAGCCCGCTTTCGCGAAATTGAGCATCTGCTCACGCATTTGTTTGCGATTGCCCTGCGCCCATCCGCCGCCATGAATGCAAACGATCAGAGGAAACGGTCCCTTGCCCGTTTTTGGTCTGGCAAAGTCCAGCTTCAGTGTTCTATTCGGGTGTCTGTGAATGACAATATTGTCTTTCGTATACGTCTTTGACTCGAAAGCCGCATACGACTGCGGCGATAACAACATAATCGAAGCAGTCGCCAGAATTCCTGCCAGCGATATAGCAGTCAGCCGCGCCGACCATGGCATGCGCTTTATGGCGTGTTCGTTTGCTGAAATGTTTTCGACTGCAGTCATTGGATAGTCAAAAGGACAGTTTCTTTCGACGCTCAAACGCGCGAAGTGTTTCATAAGACCATGGGGAAATATTTAGCCCCTATAGTCTGATTGTTCCACCTGGCTCAAGTTTGGAAACCCGTTGCCGGCAGTCGCTCGCGGGCCCCAACAAAGCAGGTTGCCAAGAGGTGTTGGTAGGGCTCAGCATACCAGCCAGATTTTGTCCGGCCACTACACAATTGACATA
>JAYRNY010001119.1:0-2694 GCA_041911975.1 bacterium
GCGAATGGATAAACAAACGTGTGCGTCCGGTAGTCCACGTCGTGGGAATTTGTGCAGGGGTGTGGTTTGCTAATTGCACATGCGGCGCGGCTAGTTCGAAGCTACGAAAAGCGCTTGCACACCGAGTCACTGAGGGCAAGTCGTGGCACGAGCAAGAAGAACAGATACAACGCACAACACCAACAGCGAACTTTTAACACGGAATGAAGCTGCCCAGTATCTAGGCGTTTCTCCTAACACATTGGCGATCTGGAGTTGCACCGGGCGGTACGACTTACCCTTCGTGAAAGTTGGTCGGCTTGCAAAATACCAGAGGTCAACACTGGATCATTTCCTGCAGCGGCGCACGAAACACTGGGACGGAACGGAAACCGGGCGTGCAGACCGGCCTTGTGTAGCACCAGCATACACACCGTCTAAAAAAGCGCCCGCCGTGCGGCCGCAAGAGGTCGAATTTCGGGAAGTGAGGCTGGTCGAGCCACGCAGAGAAGAGGACCTGCCTCCATCGAACGGTGTGCTGGAAATCGCTCTACCCAGTGGTATCACTCTTCGACTGCCGGCGGGTTGTTCTCCGGACTTTCTCGCTTCGGTAATCGCCACATTGGAGAAATCGTAGTGTTCAATTTGTCACCATCGGTGCGCATTTTCGTTTGCACAAAGCCGGTCGACATGCGGCGTTCGTTCGACGGGCTGTTCGGGCTTGTTCAGACGCTGGTGCACCAAGACCCGTTTTCTGGATCGCTCTTTCTCTTCCGCAGTCGACGCGGCGACTTCATCAAAATTCTCTGGTGGGACCTCGACGGATTTGCCATTTTTGCAAAGCGTCTCGAAGTCGGAACATTCCGTTTTCCAGAAGTGCGGTTCGTGAACGGCGAGTATGAAGCACTGGAGATGGAACGATCCGACCTTCTCCTGCTTCTGGAGGGCATCGACACCGATTCTGTGAAGAGACTGAAGCGCTACCGCCGGGAAAGCCCGGGATCAAGCCAAAAGGCCACCCCAAAAGTACCCGCCGTGAGGTGAGCAAATATCCGATCGCCATCCGGTGGCACTTCCGAGAAACGCGGAGTAAAACATAATACCTCCTTTTCGGACGCTGGCAGGTAATGTCGCCACCACGTGTGGTGTAAGCTGGATCAGCTAGATCTAAGCTGTAATTTACCCACCGGAGTGGTACCGTATACGGTGTCACTCCGGTATTTGCGTTGCCTAAATCACCTAGCGAAAACGAGCGCCTCAGAAAAGAAAATGCGCAGCTGCATACCATCATCGCCGAGCTGGGAAAGACCGTTTCGCAACTGCAGGAGCAGCTTAAGCAAGCCACCGAGGGCAATGCCGAGCTGCGCGCCCTCCTCGTTGAGGTGCAGTCCAAACTGGACAAATTGCTTCAACAGAAGAAGAAACGAGACCGTAATGACTTCGGTCCAAAGACGGAGCGGCATAACCCTCGCCCTGCGCGCACAAAATCTGAGCGCTCTGCCGACACCGACAAGGAAAAGACCGGCGGCATAAAACATATTCTCGACAACGCCAGCAAACTTCCACACGAACCAGTCCAGCACACCGTCAAGCCGGAAGATTCGACCTGTCCCAACTGCGAAGTCGACACCGTTTTCGTTAGCCACGCGATTACGCATCAGCTCGAGATGGTCAGCGCTAGCTTGAAGATCCTCGCGCACAGCCAGGAGACGCGAGCCTGCCCAAAGTGCAGACAGTACGTCGTCACAGCAGACAAGCCCTGCGCACCAATCCCCGGCAGCTATGCCGGACCACGCCTCTTGGGAGAAATTATTGTCGGCAAACTCGACGACGGACTTCCCAACAATCGACAACAAAAAATCTTTGCGCGCAACAATGTATCGATTCCGCGCTCCACGCAATGCGACTGGATGCAAGCCACCGCTAACACCCTCTCTCTGCTCTACGACTTGCAAAAGAGAGAGTTGTTCAGATCTGCCATCATCAAGACAGACGACTCGTCCATCAAAGTTCAAGATCGCTCGCAAAAGGGCAACATCCGCAAAGGCAAAATTACTGCCTACGTCGGTGACTCCAAGCACAAGATCACAATGTTCGACTACTCGAAAAAGCTGTCCTTCGACAGAAATCTTGAATTTCTCAAAGATTACCAGGGCATCGTTCAGGCTGACGCTGCCGGAGGTTTCGACGCTCTGTTCGAAGACGGTCAGCGAACTGAAGCTGGTTGTAGTGCCCATTCCAGGCGCAGATACTTTGACGCCCAATCCAATGACGAGGATATTCGCAACACCGTTCTCGACATTTATCGAGACCTGTATAAGATCGAGAAGGACATCAAAGATCAACCGAAGGAGTTCCGGCTGGCGGTGCGGCGCAAAAAATCGAAGCCGCTCGTCAAACAGCTGCGCACCATAATTTCGTGCGCGAGGACCAAACTCAATCCGAGCCATGAACTCATGAAAGCGATCAACTACACATTGAATCACTGGCTCGCGCTCACCCGATTTCTCAAAAATCCCGACATTGCGATTGACAATAACGAATGTGAGCGCGCAATCAAATGCTGGGTGCTGGTGCGGAAAAACAGCCTCTTCGCCGGCTCCGACGAAGGCGCGAAAGCCACTGTCATCCATCTCTCCTTTATCGCTTCCGCCAAGCGCAACGGCATCAACCCGGTCGATTGGTATGCCGATGTCCTCTCGCGCATCAATAGCC
>JAYRNY010001120.1:0-1866 GCA_041911975.1 bacterium
ACATTCGAATCAGACGGGCGGCACACCACCAGCACCGGTTCGGCGCTGTTTTATTTCATGTGTGGCACACGAATGAGGCTTGCTTGTTTGTTCTGGACGAAGAATGACTGAGGATAGAAGGAGTTTGACCTTAGATCTCCGCGTTCAGGCAAGTCAAACAAGAACTCAAAGAACCGTAATCAGGATCAAAAACAGAAAAAGCAAATAGGCAAGGTCTTTCCACTTGAAAGCCTCTTCTTTTACCGGATGTAAAGCGCAATGTAAACCACTATTGTTACCAGATTTCAGGTTTTCAAGCGCGTCATTGTTGGCATCCTTCGGCCAACGCGCGCTTACTGTTAAGACCTTAAAAGCGACCAATCATAAACGCAATAACACCAATGAGTACTTCGCGATGATCGCTGAAAACACAAGCAGGTTGAAGCGAAAGACAGATTCCGCGGGCGCGCGCGATTGTTTTTTTGGGCGGAAAACTATACACGCTTTAATACTTCGTTTCTTTCAGTCCTGATAGCTACTGATCCTTCACTTTCAGTTTCTCCGACAACGCGAAACCGCTTCTTCAGCAGTCCCTCACCACTAAATCTTTGATTTATCCGGTCCCAATCCCTGGGGCTCTGTCACCGCCTTTGGTGCCAGTGGTGAAGGTCTGCCGTGGCAGCGTTTCGATTCTCGATTTTGTTTCGAGTCTAACTAAATCAGGAGCACGAGCCATGACCTGGCAAATGATTACGTATATCTCTGTCGCTGCTGCATCGGTTCCCCTGCTTGGTTATGGCGGGTGGAAGCTCTGGCAGATCTGGCGAAAGTTCTCCTCCCGGCCCAAGAAGTACTTCCTGCGCTACCTGCAAGATGCGCAGAAAGAGCTGCTCACAGCCCAAGGAGTCCAATTTCAAACTGGCAACGCACCGGATGCAGCTGCCGGTGTAATCATCAAGTACGAGCATCTGAACCAGGCTCTCGCCGCATTGCAGGCGACGCACACCGCGTCGTTGATGCTGGACGGCAAGGAGCTGCACGAGGCTGTTCTCGCCTTTCCGCATGCCAATGCGGGCAACCGCGACCCGGGAGACATCTACGTCTCCTTCTCCCAACACACGCGCGACAAGACCATTATTCCGCGCGTACAGGCGACTGTGCATAGCGTCCTCTCCGGGCGCATCAAC
This sequence comes from bacterium, assembly GCA_041911975.1. Taxonomy (GTDB): domain Bacteria; phylum Cyanobacteriota; class Vampirovibrionia; order Obscuribacterales; family Obscuribacteraceae; genus QKMZ01. The sequence goes on from JAYRNY010001120.1 coordinate 1,167, forward strand.
AAGAACATCTACGTCAGCCTCGATGGTCGCGGCTCGAGCTATAACTCCGAGCGGGACTTCCACATCGTCTTCGGCACAGTGCCGCGCGGCAGCACGAAAGAGCAGATGCCTCCTCGCGTTTTTGACGTCGAGCTGGCTCCGCAGCAGGCTTTCGTCTATTCGATCACCGGCGCGCCGGTGATTGATCCGAGCACGGGTTACATCGTCGGTGAGCTAACGAAGAACAACCTGTACATCTTCGCAGACTTCTGGCAGCTCGGCGAAGAGCAGCGACTGGCGCTGCTCACTCGTGTCCTCCAGCGCGTTCTCATCGAACGCGACCCCTCCGCCTTCCTCAAGGAAGTGCGCGCCGAGGAAGCTCAAGGCATTCCGGAAGCGGCTGCCCGACAGACAATCGCCGATGAAGGCTTCGACGATGCAGGCGAGCGCGCCGTAGTGCGCTCTACTCTGCACACGTATCTCAGCCCCTTCCTGGCCGGCAAAGAAATGCACGTGAAGAACTGCCAAGGCAGGACACAGCGCCCGCTCAATGACGGCATGTTCCACGTCTTCTTCAACTCGTCGCCTGCCGGTCACTTGCAGGAAGCGCCGCCCAGAAAGCTGCTCGGCTGTGATTTGATCCGCCAGGACAAGGCGTTCGGACCCACCGGTCTGGGCATCCCCATGTTCGAAGCCAACGGCTTCATCTACGGCGAGCTCG
>JAYRNY010001121.1:0-2596 GCA_041911975.1 bacterium
ATTCATGCCACCCTCAAGAAAAAAACTTTCGAACATTTTCAAGTCTCTTCCATTGGCGAGAGCGCGCTCTGCTCTTTCGTTCCACTCCCTGCTGCGCATCCATGTGGCGTCACCTGCATGCCCCCAATCAGCAACTGTGCCTAGCTTTCCTTCCCAAGGTTCACTCCAGGCCGATGCTACTAACAAGCAGTTTACTCCGGCCAGGATTAATCCTGTCGTCAAGCCTATTAACGTGGCAATAAAGTAGCGACGCATAGCTGCAATTGTAGCCTGACGTTGCGCGCAATTGATAAGAACAACGTTCTTTTGGTCGGTGGCTTGACATTCCTTTTGCTATCTTACTTTGTCATGGAATTGAACTTTTTCCTCTAGATGAACGTATTTAACTTTAGTTGAATGCGCAATCTTAGAGGAGTTCGATTGTCATGTATAGCTTCATGCCACCGCAACGAAAGAGTCCACGTGTTCAAGGTTACGATTACAGCCAACCAGGCTTTTATTTTGTGACTATTTGTAGTCGCGATAGGAAGTGCGTTTTTGGAACTGTGGGACTCGAGTATGTGAAACTGTCAGAACTTGGCGCTTTGGTTTCGTCATGCTGGAGTGAGCTTCCAACTTGGTTTCCCAGTGTGGCACTTTATGAGTACGTGGTGATGCCAAATCACTTTCATGGGATTGTCGAAATAATCGAGAGCAAGCACGCACTTAAAGACATAGTTGGAAGTTTCAAATCTGCTGTTACCCGTAGAGCACGTGAGCGTGGCTTGATTGAGCGTGAAGACCTATGGCAGAGGAAATACTACGATCACGTAATTCGCTCGGAGCGTGCACTCACGAACATTAGGGAGTACATAAGAAACAATCCAATTAAGTGGCATTTGGATGAACTCAATCCTGAGAGGGAAGCATGTAAAACCGGTCGACGCATGGCGTCGACCTTACAGTAAAGGCTGCGCCCAAATACCGGTAGACGCATGGCGTCGACCCTACATCAGCGGCTAGCGTTGAGGGTCGGAACTTGATCGATGCGGTATTTCTGCATCTCTTTGATCAGTCTTCCGGCGCGCTGAATGGCGTCTTGTGATGTGTCGGTCTTGGATTGCTTCCAGGAATTGGATGGGCGCAATTGAGAGATGAACGTCTCCCAATTCCACAAAGCCTCAGGTGGATTAAGCGCCATGCAATTTAAAATACTGTCTATAACGAGAGCCGAGAAATTGTCCAGATACGGTCCGAAGTGTCCGACTGTTCTCGATGGATGTTGGAAGAGCGGATGCCCCAATTCTGCGGCTTGCAGGTGGGCGATGGACGGGACATACATCGTGTCGTAATCAACCAGGCGAAGATTGCCGCGGCTGTCTACAAGAATGTTGGACGGCTCCAGATCACCATGCGCAATTCCTGCCGCGTTCAGGCACATTATCATTTCGCGGAATTGATTCAATATCCGCTGGACCTCATGCTTGTTTTCGTTTCTCAATTGAAAACGTACATAGTCGTCAATTCTCTTGCCGTCTATGAATCCCATTCTCAAAATGGGCAGCCATTGCTCACCGACTCTCAGTCCTTTTGATTGATACTGGAAGCTGACCAGGTACTTGCCTGCGTCTTTCATATTGTGGCGCGCTATTGATTCATAACGCTGCTTGCGATCGGCGCTGTCGTGCAGGAAGCACTTCACGGCGTAATGCTTTTCCTTGCCGGCTACTCGCAAGACAAATCCGTTTTTGCCCTCCCACATATCAAAACTCATGGCGCGTCCCATTTTGAGTTCTGGATCTGAGAAGGCGTCATCGTCGAACAAGATAGAATCTTTGATCTGCGCCATTCGCGGAAAGCGCTGTGGGACATGCACTTCGCTTGTCGTTCGAGGCGCCGACCCGGCGCCCTGAGGAGCGGCTGGGGGAGCTGATTTTTGAGCAGGAGGCGGTGGCGGCTCCGGCAGCATCTCCGGCGGAATTCTGATGTCCGTGCGCGATGGGACTCTGACTTCGCCGTCGGGTGATTCTTCAAGGGCTTTGATGTATCTTGCCGCGGCATTAAGAACGCTGCCGGGACCGCTGCTGGCTGGCGGAACGGATTCCGAATACCAGGGCGCATCCGCTGGCGGTTGTCCCTGGGCAGGTTTGGCGCCCGAGCTGGAGGGTGGACTCTGAGTTCGGTATGTTCCTGAAGCTGACGGATCTCCCGATTGAGGTGGTGCTCCCTGCCCTGTCGGCTGGGTTGATCTCTGACTAAAGATTTTTCCAAACCCGGTTTGCGCCCCGGCTCCCGCTGTGCCAGGCCCCGCGACCGGAGTGGGACCCGCATCGGGAGCAGCACTTGCGCCGGAAGGGTTCGGACCTGGTGCATTTGCGGCCGGCTGAGTTTGAACGTCCACAGGTCTATCCACGCGCGTATCGCTTCCAGTTGGGCGAAAGGGCGGCACTTCATGCAGCTTTAGAGAGAGCAACTTCTTAATTTCATGAGCGCGTCTATTTATCTCTGGCACCGGATGGCGCAAAAGTTCTGCTAGAAGTCTCGAGCCCTCTGGATTTTGGTAATCACCTTTGCTGAAAATCAAGCGCTCATCGCCGCCGGCATGCCGCTGCCAGAG
>JAYRNY010001122.1:0-4273 GCA_041911975.1 bacterium
ATGGAAAAGAAAGACGGCTAGATGAACTATCGGTTCGGGAGCCGCAGGCGGCTCCTTGTAAGGGCGGCGCTTGCGCCGCCCTTTCTTTTGAGTGCCGGGGGGGACCGCCTGCGGCTTTCTCGCAGGGAGGCGCCTCAGCCTCTCCTCCATTTTGCGGTTGTGATGGAAAAAAGTTTCAGCGTAATCAGCTTAATCTATCTTTCCTCCCCTAATTTTCCTGCGGCAACCTGTAATAAGATTTGTCTTACAGACCTTCCTGCGTTTAAACCTACATTGGCTGCCCTCCCGATATTAACGGTGCGTGATATGAAATTGGCAAAAGCACTAAGCGGAATCCTGCTCCTGGCCGTCATGCAGGGAGCAACGATCGACACTAAGTGTCTGGCTGCATGGTATGACAGCGATCATTCCTGTCTGGAAAGAGCGCGCTCGCTCTTCGGCACAGGACAGTTCGACGAAGCCCAGAAGGCGCTCGACAAAGGTATTTCGCTCAACCCTAGAAATGCAGAACTCTATTATTTTCGAGGCGTGCTCTACAGCACATTGAAGCGTTTTGACCTTGCGCTTCAAGATATGGATCAAGCGCTCACCTTGAATCCGAATTCCGTCGCTTACTACATGGGACGCGGCACGCTGTACTCCAACCAGGCCAAATACGACCTGGCAATCAAAGACTTCGATCAAGCGCTTCGATATGACCCGCGCAATGAGTCGGCCCGGATAAACAAGGACTACTGTCAGGGCGAATTGCAGAAAATCGCCGATGCGGCCGCAGGAAAAACTGCAGTAACCAGCGCACCCAATTTAGGCGTTGCTGTATCGACGGCTGTTCCGATTCCCGTGCCGAAAGCGCCCAAGGAAAAGCACACCAAGAGAGGCGGTGCAGACGTCGCAACTGTTTCCAACGAGAGCGAGACTCTGACTAAGCTGACGAAAGAACTGGAAGCGAAGCAAAAGCAAAAAGATCAGGAGTCCGTGCTGGCAGCAAAACTGGAAGCAGAACGCAAAGAAAAAGAAGAGCTGCTGAGAAAGCTTGCTGAGATCAAAGTTGCCTCCCGGGCTGCCGACAAGAAGGCTGAAGACGAAGCAAAGCCTGAGAATAAGCCGGTAAAAGATAAGTGGGCTCTGATCATCGGTATCAGTAAGTTCAAGAACGAAAACCTGAACTTGAAGTATCCGAGCAAAGACGCGAAAGATTTTTATGACTACCTGGTTTCTGATGGTAAGTTCCAGAAGGACCATGTGAAGCTGCTTCTCGACGATCAGGCCACAAGAGGAAATATTCTGTCAGAGCTTGGCGACAGGTGGTTGCCGAGAATGGCTGCTCCTGACGATCTGGTTTTAATCTATTTCTCCAGCCACGGCAGCTCATCTGACATGGATGTCGGCGGAGTCAATTATTTGCTCGCCCACGATTCAGATCCGGATCAACTCTTTGCCTCCGGGTTGGCAATGCAAGATCTCACTCGCGTTATCAAAGGCCGCGTTCACTCGGACAGAGTTGTTCTCATCCTGGACGCATGCCACAGTGGCGCCGCTGAACCTGAGTCCAAAGGTCTCGTCAGGGTAAAGAACGTTGATGCCGAAGCGATCGCACAGGGCACCGGACAACTGGTAATCTCGTCCAGCCTGCCCAGCCAGGTGTCTTGGGAATCTAAAGATGTGCCCAACTCTGTGTTCACTCGCTATCTTATCGACGGGCTGAAAGTTAAGGGTGACAAAACGACCCTTGGTGAAGCGTTCAATTACATGAAAGACAAAGTGCAAAACGAGGTTTTGCGTGCGCGTGGAGTGCTCCAGACGCCGGTCTTGAAGAGCAAGTGGCAGGGCAGCGATATAATTATCTCTGCACCGCCGGTAGAACCAAGAGTCGGTCTCTAGAACTGTGGGGGCGGCAATCGTGCTACCCCCTTTCCATTTTCTGGGGGCGCATGCAGTGCGCGCGACGATGCGGACAGACAAGCGAAGGGCGCCGATGAGGCGTCCGGAGCGAGTGACGTTGGCGCCCGGAGGGCGAGGCGTAGCGGAGCCAGGAGCGCCTTTTACAGATTCAGCTTCTTCTTCGTCCGGATTTCCATTGCCTGGACTTCCATGTTTATTGCCGGCGCTTTCTTGCCGAGTTTGCGCAAAAGCATTGAATACTGATCGAGGGTCTGTGCAAGGTCCAGCGTTTCGTGTTTGTTGCGCACTTGGATGTCGACCGACTGTTTGTAGAGCGGTTCTGCAAGTTCGAATTTCCCCTCAGAGCAATAGACGTCGGCAAGTTTGTTGAGTGCGACCGCCACCTGCGGATTTTCCGGTCCAAGTGCCTTGATTCGCAGGGCAAGATAGCGTTTGGCGACGCCTTCGGACTTTTCAGCCAAACCTTGATCTTGATACATGTCGATCAAATTCTCGTATGCGCACGCCATTTGCGAGCTGGAAACATCTTCTTTTTTTTCATAGATTGCCATCGCTTCTTTGAAGAGTGGCTCCGCTTTCTCGTAATTGCCGAGCCTGTAATAGAGGGTGGCGAGACGATTGACTGCGAGCGCAACCTCACTGTGCTTTTGTCCTAAAGATGCTTTGAGATTTTCGATGGCGCGCTCGAAAAGTGGTACGGCTTTCTTGTACTTCTTCTGCTCGAAGTTGAGCATCGCCAGCTCGTTGAGAGTCAAGCCGACATCCTGGTGTTCAGGTCCGAAGGCGTTTTCGCGAATAGCCAGCGCACGTGCTGCATAAGATTCAGCTTCAGCGTAATTTTCATTGTGTCTATGCAAGTCGGTCATTTTGTCGAGAACAGCGGCAACATCAGGATGCCGCGGACCAAGGGCTTTTTCGTATACACCTACCAATCTTTGCCAGAGAGGCAGCGCATCGTTGTAGCGATTCTGCAACTGCAAAACCTCTGCCAATTTGCTGAGCGGCTGCCCGATTTCTGGATGCTCCGCGCCAAAGGAGTGCTCTGTGATGATTAAGGCGCGACGCAACAACTTTTGCGCTTGCTGGTAGTGAGCTTGTGATTTGAAAACGAGCGCGAGATTGGTAAGGCTTTCGGCGATGTCGGGGTGATACTCTCCCAGGATTCTTTCCTGAGCCTTGATGAGGTTTTCCAGGCACTCTTCGGCTTCCGCTAATTTGTTCTGGGCTCTGAAGATTGCTTCCAGATGTTTCAAATAATCTACGAGCGTTTTTTCATACGCCGGATCTTTTCCTTCTTTCAATTTCTCCAAATTTGCGATGGCGCGAAGCAGCAGAAGCTCTGCCTCTTCGTTGCGACCCATCTCATAGTAGAGAGCGGCAAGATGATTTAGCTGAGTTCCGACAATCGGATTTTTCGGACCGAAATGTTTTTCTTGAATGGCGAGCGCTCGTTTCAACAGCGGCTCGGAAAGCGCGAAATTCTTTTCCTCCAGATAAGCCTGCGCGAGATTTTGCATTGTCTCCACGAGGGCCGGGTGGTCCTTCGGATAAGTCTTTTCTTGGATGGACAGATACTTCTGGAAGAGCGGTGCCGCCTCGAGATATTTGCGTTCTGATTGCAGCGTCTTTGCAAGGTTGAGAATGTTGATCGCCATGTCCGGATGATTTGGACCAAGAGCCTTTTCGGCAATGTTGAGCAGGCGGCGGAAGATCGGCTCCGCCTCTAAAGTGCGCCCCATATCGCGATACAAGCTGCCCAGATTGGAAAGTGTTATCACCACGTCAGGATGCGCCGGTCCGAGCGCTGATTCCCTGAGTGCCAGAGACTTCTTGAAGAGAACTTCAGCTTCCTCGAACCTGTTCATATCGACTGAGAACATCGCTTGCTCATGTAGTATCGCTGCGGCTTCCACCGAATCCGGCCCGACGGTCGTTTCGGTCATCTTCAGTGCTTGAATGAAGAGCGGCTCTGCTTCCGTGAAATTACCCCGGGCCTGCTCCAGCTTGGCGAGATTGTGCAGGCATGCGGCTACATATTCGTGCGATTCGCCGAATTCCTTTTGGTAGAGGGTGAGAACACGCCTGCACAGAGGCTCGGCATCTTCAAATTTGTCCTGAACATAGCAAAGCGTGAACAAGTGGCTGAGGCTTGTCGCGACGTCGGGATGCTCAAAACCAAGCGTCGACTCGCGCAAAGCGAGCGAACGACGAAATAGCGGCTCTGCCTCGTTGTAGCGCTTTTCTTGAAAGCATAATTCACCCAGGCGATCGAGAGTCAGCGCCAGGCGCTGGTCGCCTTTTGGGAAACCCTCGGCAATCTTCAGTGCTCGACGCCACAGAACTTCGGCTTCGGCATTGTTGCCGTACATAA
>JAYRNY010001123.1:0-4277 GCA_041911975.1 bacterium
CAGCATGCTTGAAGGAAGTGACCTGACCGTGTCGATTGGCAACATGGACAGCGCGCCTATTGAAATGAAGTTTGGAGCAAACTCTAGGTAGTCGCCATTTCGGCCAGGATGTCCGACTGAAGAGTTTGGCCGATGAACTTTATATAGTCCTTTCGCAATTCGGTGATCTGTCCGGTCAGCTCGTTGAGTTTGGCAATGCCGGCGACAATCTTGTCTTCAGCTTCATCGATAGCCGTTCTGTAGCGATCTGATGAGCTGCCCAGAGTGCGCACATTCTCCCTTGCTCTTTCTTGCTCTGCTTTCAGCTCGGCAACATGCTCGTGCATGGTTTTTCGCTGTTCAAGCAGCAATCTTATGACTGTGCGCTTTTCAATGACTTGCTTGAGAAAAGTGTGAAATTGCTTATCGACAAAGTTTTGATCCATAAGCCATTTGACGGCCGCCATATCTGGAGAATCAAAATCTTCCAGCCGCACTGTTTGATAATTTTGCCCTTCCTCTATAACTGAGAGGGAATGCGCTTCTTTCGCTTTAAGCGGAACGCGAAAACGATAGAAGCTTTCCGTGACTTCCACCGGCTTTTCCTGAGAGACCAGAGAGAGCGTTGACTGAACGGGGTGCTCGACATAGACGATTTTTTCTTTGTCGCCAAGATTTTCCAGATTGTATGTCTTTTGCGTCTCTTCTTTGTAGTCCAGATAGAGAAATCCCTGCCAGGCTCGAACGCGCCAGAATGGCTTGCGCTCGAAGTTGTCGCGCACGATGACGGCAACACTCTGGTCCAGAGCAAAAGGAAGAATGCGCGTATCGTCTTTTTTGAGGACATCGAGCAATGCTTCGCCGGAATATGTGTTGGTTTCCAAAATCGTCACCGGTCCCGACTCCAGAGTCAGCACGGTAGTATTTTTCAAACGCAAGGCGGCATAAGGAAAGCGTGGGTTGCGCCCGGCATTGTAGAGTGAAATTCTCTCGCCCTCAATTAGCTCGTTGACTATAGGAATGAGAGCGGAACTGTTTCTGGGAATGGTGACAGGAAGCGAGATTTGATACTCGAACAATTCTCCTGATTCACTCACTTCCACTTCAACGTTTTGCAACTGTGCAGCATCAAACACATTGACTGCTTCCGCTTCGCGAGCCTGATTGGGCAAAGGACCCAGGCGCCGCCAGGCGGCTCCTCCTGCTCCCGGCATAGCAGACATGCCGGCTGCTTCGTCGGAGGCCTTATTTGCTCTGAAGCGCTCTTGCAACTGCATTTCAAATGAGTTAGTGGAAGAACCACTCTCGCTCGACCCGAAAGAACCGACCTCAAAATTGTGTCCTCTTTCGGCGACATAAGGACCCTGGGCGTTTTGTCCCTGGGCTTGAATCTTACGTCTTTGCGGTTGCACGGGGTCGTACAAAGGCTGGATGAAAGAAACAGGCGCAGCGGAAACCAGCGAGATTTGCACTTCTTCCCAGTCTTCATCCTGCACATTGTCGACAATGGCCGTGCCTTGCAAAAGCACTCGACCACCTTCGTCCACGACCATCCGATAACTGGTTTTCCAGATCGGGTTGGGGATCGAATAAGCAATAACCACTTCGCGTTCTACAGCTTCGGTTAATTCGACTTTGAGAAGTTTGCGGTCCTTTTTGCGGATCGACTGAAACAAAAGCTCGAGCTGCTGCTGAATTTCCGAAGCGAGGTGGGGATCGTTCAAAGTGATTTCAGAAATAGTGGAGAAGCCATATCGCTTGAGCGACGAGCCGCCGCAGTAAAGGAGGAGCTGCTGCTCGACTAGCTTGCTTTCGCCAACTGCTTGTTCAACCTCGTCCAGACCGGCTACGCGCCCTTCGACCTTGGTAGTGCCGACTTTTATTGTGACCGGCGAACCTTTAATCTGGGCGATGAGTTCCAGCAAACCATGGCACTTTCTGAGGTCGAATCCAAATTCAGAAAGACGGGTCGGCAATGTTTTCGCCGAATCATAAGTAACTGCTGCCAGCCCGCCGCCCTCGACATTGAGGACGAGAAGCGATTTGAGCATGTCGTCAATGTCTTCCGGTCCGCACAAAAGTTCGATTTCGCCCGGTCCTTTGAATTTGCCGCGCCGCTCGAAGTGTCCGATCCCGTGCTTGTAGAGCGTCACTCTCTTCAAGGGGATGTTCACCTGGTTTAAATTCTTGGCTTCGCCTGCCATAGAGAATTCCTCAAATACAACTTATTAACAAGGTCTTCGCCCATCTTCCATGATTGGGCCTGGCATTATCGGGCGCCGCCCGAAATAAAGCGGCGCTTTTCCCTTGCTATTTGCCCGTTTTTGTCACTAATTCGAACACAAATTAGTATGATCCTCTATGCATAAGTAATAGAGTTATCAGGCAGTTGTAATCATGACATCCGATAAAAACAAAAATTCAGACGTAAGCTTTGCAGAAACAGCGCTCCGGTTGAGCGGCAAAACAGAGGAAGAGTCCCGCCGTACGGGGGCTGTAGACCGCGCGGACGACGAAGTCGAGTCGCTCTTTGCCGAGCAGTACAAGACGTCAAACAGTCCGATCCACAAGGCGGTCTGGGACGACAAAATCCCATTTGATCTTTTCAAGGCCCAGAAGGTTCCACAAGAAAAGCTCAATCTGCAGTCCATGCAGAAGTCAATCGAAGTTTTAAAGAAGCACAAACGTGAGAACACCATGTACGGGCCGGACGGCAAAATTCCGGAAAGCGTCCTTGGCGACCTGGCTGACGCCGGTTACTGGGGCATGCTTATCGACAAGAAGTACGGCGGCGAAGGCTGCTCGGTCCAGCAATTCATGACTTTCTTGAGCCGCGTAGCCACAATCGAGCCGACAGCGGCCGGTCTGGCATCGGTGCATGGCTGTATCGGTGCAGTCGACCCGGTAAGAAGTTTCGGCAACGAAGACCAGAAAAAGTATTTCTTGCCTCGTCTGGCAAGCGGTCAGGCATTGTCAGCCTTCGCGCTGACCGAGCCGGGTGCCGGCTCCGACCTTACAGCCTTGAAGACGACAGCCACTCTTTCCGGCGACAAATGGCTTATCAACGGTGAAAAGCTCTTCATCACCAATGCCATCCCCGGACGGACAATCACAATCGTGGCACTTATCGACGGCAAGCCGGCCGCAATCGTTGCCGAGCTTCCCAAGCAAGAAAACGAGAACTTCAAGATTGTCAAATACGGTCTTCATGCTCTCAAGCATGCCTACAACCAGGGTCTGGTTTTCAAAGACTTTGCCGTGCCCAAAGAGAATCTGCTCAATCCGCCACTGGGAGACGGCTTGACCGTCGCTTATCACGGACTCAACCTGGGACGTCTGGCATTGTGCGCCACCGCTTCGGGCGTCATGCGCTTGATGCTGGCCAACATGCTTCCCTGGGCGCATTTCCGCGAGACATATGGGCATGCGATTGAAACGCGTGAGCTCGTAAAACGGCGCATCGCCAGAGCGGCTGCCTTAATAATCGGGGCAGAGGCGCTCTACAGTTGGGGATCGTGGCTCCTGGATCAAGGCTATCGCGGCGAGCTGGAATGCATCATCGCCAAAATTTTCGGCAGCGAAGCAGAAAAAGAGTGCGCCATCGAACTATTCATGAAAACCCACGGCGGACGCTCGTTCGTGAGTGGTCACATGTTCGGCGACAATGTCCATGATTTCCTCGCGCCTTGCATTTATGAGGGCGAAGGCGAAATGCTGGGCATGGCATTCTTCAAGTCTCTGGCCAAAAATCACGGACAGAAGTTTATGGAGCCTGTGGGAAAAGCGCTTCAAAGAGAAGGCCTCAAGGGTCTGAACCCGATGAACCCCTCGCATGTGTGGAAGCTGCGCGGTGAGATTTTCCCGTACGCTTTCTGGAGAATGGGCAAACAATTCGCCGCCCCCGACACTTATGAGGGCACGTCCTTGGGAGCGGCTCTCAAAGGGCATATCGATTTCGCCATTGAGATTCTCGAACAATCGCCAATTGAACTCAGCGACGCCATGACCAAGCACCAGCTCAAACTGGCTGACAGGCAGTGCCGCATTGCCGAGATGTCGCAACGCATTCAAGATGCCATAACGATGCTGGTCACTTGCTTCTGGGCTCACCAGCAAGAGAATCTGGTCGTCGAGATGTCGGCTGACATCCTTTGCCAAGATCTGCGTCGCAAACTGTCAGGCGACAGACCGACAGACAGCTATTTCAAAGCATGCTCGAAACTGGCCGACTTGATAATTGAAGGCGGATTCCCGGGCTTGAGCGAAATAGATCGCGCCGACATCGTATTTCCGTACAA
>JAYRNY010001124.1:0-2370 GCA_041911975.1 bacterium
CCGCCGTTGTAGATCAAGCTCATGCGAGTTTCTACGCCCGGTCCGCCGTTGGGAATCTTGCTGAAATCATCCTTGCCCAACTGTTTTTGATCTTTGAAACAGAATGGGCAGTGATCCGTGGATATCACTTGCAGGTCGTTCATGCGCAAACCCGTCCACAATTTCTCTTGATTCCACTTATCGCGAAGTGCAGGCGTCATCACGTATTTGGCGCCTTCGAAACCTTCTTTCTCGTAGTAGCTGTAGTCGAGGAAGAGGTATTGCGGGCATGTCTCCGCGAATGCAGGAATGCCTTCATCGCGCGCTTCGACGACTTTCTTCAGGGCGTCGTAGCAGCTCAAGTGAACTATGTAGACAGGGGAGTTGGCCATCTCGGCGAGCATGATGGCACGGTTGACACCTTCCGCTTCCGCGAGCGTAGGGCGAGTCAGTGCGTGATACTTGGGCGCTGTGTGACCTTTAGCCAGGGCACGCTCCACGATTTCGTTGATGACGATGCCGTTTTCCGCGTGCATGCAAACCAGCCCGCCTTCATTGCCGCAGAAATCCATGGCTCTGAAAATGGTGGCATCATCGACGAGAAGAACGCCTGGATAAGCCATGAATAGCTTGAAGCTTGTGACGCCTTCGTCGTGGATCAGGCGTTTCAAGTCTTTCACGCGCTCGTGAGGCAGGTCGGTAACGATCAAGTGGAAGGCATAGTCGATGGCTGTTTTACCTGCGGCTTTCTCGTGCCAGGTGTCGAGCGCCTCCATGATCGCCTGACCCTTCGTCTGAATGGCAAAGTCGATGATAGTGGTTGTGCCGCCGTGGGCTGCTGCCAGCGTTCCGGTTTTGAAGTCGTCGGCGGAGGTAGTGCCGCCGAAGGGCATGTCCATATGCGTGTGTGCGTCGATGCCGCCGGGGATGACCAGCCGGTCTTTGGCGTCGATGACTTTGTCCGCCTCCATAGTCAGCGATTTGCCGATCACCGATATTGTTTCGCCGTCAATCAAAATGTCCGCTACGTAATCGTCGACTGCTGTGACTATGCGACCGTTCTTGATCAGTGTTTTCATGGAGTGAACCACCTTTGTTGAAACGACATCTGGATAATTTGCTGGGGATCTGGCTGAATGCCCACTTAGTGAAAACTACCCAGTGCTGAGCACGATGAAAACGCATCGCATCGGTGTAGTAGACAACTAGCGCGTCATAGTAGCCTATGAGATATGCAATGAGATCGCTTCTCAACCTCCCGCTCAGGTTAATTTAGAGTTTCAGGTTATTTAAGATGAGTCCCTGAAACTGTTGAATTCCCTGTTAAGTCTCAGGCACCCGCCCTGGTATAAAAACGAGCAGTACTTTCTCAAGTTTCAGACCGAGGCGGTTTAAATGCTTCGCCTGCAAAAAAAGGCGCTCATGTACGATGATACGACGCTCTGGCTCGTTCATAGTCCGCGTGCCGCTGTCCACAAGGGGGCTTGGTTTCATTGAAAGGTGTCACCACCGAGGTTATTGCTGAAGTCCGGCACCGGGCCAGCATAGTCGACATCATCTCGGAGACCGTGGTCCTCAAGCGCGCCGGTAAGGAATACCGGGGACTCTGTCCGTTTCACAATGAAAAGTCCGGCTCATTCTACGTCAATCCAGAAAAGGGCATTTTCAAATGTTTCGGCTGTGGGGAAGGCGGCGACGTTTTTGCCTTTCTCCAGAAGGCCAAGGGATCAGACTTCATCGACACGGTACGCGATCTTGCCGGTCGATATGGCATACGGCTCGTTGAAACAGCAGAGGAAAAGCAGCATTATGACAGGCGTGCGCAATTCTTTGCCTTGAATGAAGCGGCTTGCAATTATTTCGTCCAGCTGCTCAATGACCCGACCGATGGCGCGACAGCCAGGCGCTATCTGGAAGGACGCGGCATTTCCGAGGAAATCATCAAACGCTTCAAGCTGGGATTCGCACCGAATTCCTGGGACGGATTACTCCGTTATTTGAACAACACCATGAAAGTATCGCAAGCGACTCTTGAGGAGGCTGGTCTGGTGCGGCGCCGGGCCGAGTCGACTGGGGTCTACGATCTTTTCCGCAATCGACTGATGGTTCCGATCATGGACGATCAAAGTCGGGTAGTCGCTTTCGGCGGACGTACGCTGGGCGACGATCAAGTGAAGTATCTCAATTCGCCTGAGACTCCCATCTATGTGAAAGGGCAGCATCTCTACGGTTTCAACCTGGCCAAAGAGGCAATCAAGGCGAAAGACGGCGTCATTGTCGTCGAAGGATACTTCGATGCCATCAGCCTTCACCAGAATGCATACGATAAAGCGGTCGCCACTCTGGGAACAGCGATCACAGAGCAGCAAGCCAACATGCTTGTCCGATACA
>JAYRNY010001125.1:0-13271 GCA_041911975.1 bacterium
CCGGAGCACCTTTCTGCTCCGTCGACATGAGCTGGCTGGGGATGTTCCTTATCGTGTCTTGTATCTTTGCGATGTTTGTTCCCAGTGCTTTGGGGACGCCGGCGATTGATTCGCTCAGTATGTTTGTAGCTTTCGTAGACGTTGTGACAGTCGTCGATGAGCCGAGCTGAGCCGTTCTGTTAGTCGCTATGCCGGTTGATGAAGCGGAAGTCGCTGCGGCTGTCGTGGTTTCGGACGTCGCATTGCCGGTTGTGGTCGCGGCAGTTTGTGCGCCGGCATTTACAGGCAACTTCTGCGCATGTTTTACAGGCAAAGAGTTGTTGTCTTCAGCTATCTTGGTCTCATCATTGATGTGATTGATCCATAAAAAAGCTCCGCCTATAAGAAGGACGCCCGCGGTAATCAGTAGTATCAATCGAAAAAGCATATCTAAGGTAAATAATATATCGAAAGCAGGAAGCACATCACTGGTTGCGTCAATTTGAGCTTCTTCGCGCGTTCCGTCGCTTTGTCATTCTCCTCCTTTGACCCTTCTTTGGGCACGACAATGACGACATGGGAAACGCCCATCACGCGCTCATAGGCTTCAATGTTGCGAATGAACTGAACCATGGAAGCATAGTTGCCGGTGACGTAAACTTCTTTGTCGATTTGTTTGAGACCTAGTTCACTTCCCACATCTGCGGGCTTAGCGGCAGGCGCCGGCTTTGTCTCTTTGGCTTCTTTGGCCTTGGGTTTTTGTTGTTTGCTCTTCAAGTCTTCCAGGATTTCGGACATTTCTTTTTGAGACTCTTTCAATTCCTCTTGTCCTGGAGTTTCAAAGGCGACCAAGTCCACATTCGCTTCGTTTGCCAGTTTTTCCAGGTCGATCAAGAGCAGATCTACATTGGGTGCCTTAGGCACGGCATTCCTCAAAGATGCGATATCCGCTTCAAGAGCGTGTTTTTCGCGGTCGATTTTGAACTTGTCCTTGAGTTTGGCGTCAAGCTGCTCTTTTTGCTGCCTGTGCTGTGCAAGCGTAACCATCTTTTCCGATTCTTCATTTATGCAAGGATAGACGCCCATGGCGAAGACGAGAATTGCCAGACCGTAAATAATTGCCAGAGTTGCGTATTGAAACTTAGTGAGCATTGCCGTTGCCCTCCAGGATCTCGGCTATCTTTGCCCTTTCGATGAGACCGTTTCTGTGTCCTGTTTTCAGAGGCTCGGTAGGCTTGGGCAGCTCTTTTGGTTTTACCGCTCCCGCTTCATTTGCATCAGAAAGTTTTGCGGAGACAGAAAAATCTAGAGCATCTGGAGTTTTTTCTTTACGCGTGATCCAGTCGACCTGCGAGTCTTGCAAGTAGATGGAGCCGTCCATGTTGATGGCTAAATTGGAAACACTGTTGAAATCAATGGCTACACCTTCCACTCTCATCTCTTTGCCGCGCAACATGATGCGATCGATTTGCACGCCGCGCGGGGTGTCCACCGTCAATTCGGACAGCAGTGCCGACCAGCGATTGTGCTTCTTCAAGAGGATGTCGAGGACCTTCTTGCGAGCGGAAAGAACAGTGTTCTCCTGGCGCTCGTAGGTCATCGTTTTCAATTGCTGATTGCCTAGCATGATCTCTTGCGAGAGAGTCTCAATCTCTCTTTCTTTTTGCGGCAAATCGACAAGACGCATAGCCCCGAAAGCACAAAGAGAGGCAGCCAGAAGGATTGCTCCCGAGATAAGCGCAGGCTTTTGCCAGGGCGGCGGACCAATTGAGAGATCCTTGGTCATTGTTTGAGTGGCCCGCTCATCGAAAAGCAGAGGAACGCGGCCTTCTTTATTCAAATCCAGATCGACTGTATATGACGGATTCCAGCTGGGCTCAATGGCGGAGCCGACCAGGGCGGAAAGAATCGGACGCATGCGATCGACAATTTCGGTCTCGTCATGCTTGATGTCGCGCATCGGATCAGATATAACGCTGCGAATGTTCAACTTGTTGAAGAAGTACTGATCCAGACCTGGCACCATGCATCCCGGTCCAGCCAGGATGATTTGATCCATTTTTACATCGCCCACTTGAGAGCGGTAAAACTCCAGTGACTTAGCGAGTTCATCTGCTACGTCACTAAATATGGTGCGCGCGACCTGAGCTGCCTGCCCCATTTTCGGATCGGTGGGATTGGGAGCGAAAAGCGAAATTTCAGGGAGCATATCGAGCGCCTGGTCGAAAGGCATTTCCAGACTGCGCGACACGGCTTCGGTCATGGTCTCAACGCCGAGCATGACAGATCGCCCGAATAGAGGCATGCAACTGCGGACGATGTTGATGTCGGTGGCATCCTGCCGCATATTCACGATCATTGAAAGGTGACCGGACGAGCCCAGGTATCCGGACAGCGCCATGCTGCGAATAACCGCCAGGGATGAAACTTCCACCCGTCCGAGTTTAGCGCCTGCTGCATCGGCCATGCGCCAGTAGGCCTCGATAATACTGCGTTGAATGGCGGCGAGAATTACATCGACGCGCCGAACACCGTCGAAGTCCGTGCGCTCGGTGGCCGGCATTAGTGCCCAGTCGAGATTGGCGTCGGAGATGGGAAATGGAACGTGATTGGTGGCTTCCTGCGTAACGACGTCGGCCAGTTCGTCTTCGGGCATGCCGACAGGAACTGGCATCAAGCGGATGACTACGGCCTGGGCAGGTACGACGACATTGAGAATCGGTGTAAGCCCGGATGGTGGCACACCAGCGTCGTTCATGAGGTCAATCACGACTTCGCCGACTTGCTCAGGGTCGGCGACAAGACCCTCTCGCACTGCATTTGCAGGCGTCGGCTGGCAAGCAAAACGGGCCACTTCAATGCCGGAGCGGGTTTTTTCCAACTGCAAAAGACTAATACTGTCGCTGTTTATATCCAGCCCTAGAGTTGGTCCTTTGCGTTTTCCAAAACCGAACAAGTCTCATTACCCGTTTTGTCGGACTGAAGCCCCCACTTTAGTCTAGTCCAAAAATGACCTTGTTTATTATCCTTCTGGAAAGATTGCATTGGCGTCGATAAACATTGACACTCCGGCTGCCAGAGCAAGCGCCGGTCCAAATGGGAAGGGTCTGGATACCCGTTTACCTGCCCAGATAAAGCCGACAAATCCACCCGAAAAACCGAAAATAGCAACCGCCACCGCCCATTGTGGTTCAAACGGTGATTGGTTCGAAAGCTGAGCCAGCATGTAAAAGGCGCCCGCACCTATGGCTGAGAATATCGCCATGCCGATCAAACCTCGTTTTATGCAGTGACCGAGGATGCCTGCTTTTTTCATTTCCTTTATCAGATAAAGCCCACCCAGGGCTGCACCGAATATGAAACCAAGCATGACCGTAAGTATGAGACGCTTCCAGCCCAGCCAGGACGAGACCAGGGCAGCTAGAACAGCATCACCGCCGCCCATCACTTCAAACTCTTCCATGGGCGGCTCCGGTCCCACGCCCATCGCATTGTCGATGCTTTTGTCTTCCTCTTCATCGGGTTCCGCTTCTTCCATTTCCTTGACTTCAGGATGCAAGTAAGGATAAAGCTTCAATCCGTAAAAGGCGATGAAATCAAAAAGAATGTAGCTGCCGCCGATACCGGCCATGGTGCCGACCAGATCGTCTCTCACGCATGCGCTGAACAGAATGCCCAGCAAAATGGAAGGATAGGTGATCTCGTGAGGGATGAGTTTTTCTCTAAAGTCAGTCACCGTTACAGCAATGAGGACCGCCGAGAAATAGAGCATGCCCAGGCAATTCCAGGTCAAGCCGAAGTGCCACACAATGAGGACAAACCAGAGCGCCGTGAAAAGCTCGACGACCGGATACTGCCAGGAGATTTTCTTCTTGCAATGCTTGCATTTTCCGCCCAGCAAAAAGTAAGACGCGACCGGTACAAGTTCAAAAGGTCCCAGTCTATGATCGCAGTCCATGCAGGACGAGGGCGGAATGAGAACGTTCTTCTCAGCCAGAAGGCGAATGGCCAAAACGTTCAAAAAGCTGCCCACGCAGGCACCCACGATAAAGGTGAGTGAGTAGAGTGCGGCTGGTGATTCCGTTATTGATACGGTCATGCGAATTCTTTTCTTTCAGTCACTATAGCTGCTAAGACCAGAAGCATGAGTACATAAGCGAGAACGTATGTGATGAGATACGTCAGTACCTCCGTTCCCGGATTTGTCCCATATAAAAGTTGCCCGCGAATCTTCGTTAATCCGGCAAAATCTGGCAGGCAATAGAAGATGGCACTGAAAAGCTGCGCTATTAAGGGATTTTGCGTCAGCTTGCCCAATTCCAAAAGCGATTCGCCCAGGTGTCCGGCAAGCCAGATAGAGAGAGTAAAAAGCACGCTCATCACCGGCGTCGAGAAGGTGGAAAAGAAAGTGGCCAGAGCGGTTACAAATAAGAGCTCCAGATAGATAAGCGATAGCTCCTTTGCAATTTCAATTATCTGCGCAAAAAGTGCCGCGCCCGAGAAATTTCCTCCCGCGGCCGTCACGATGATAGAGAGAAACGAGCCCATTGCTGCCACCATAACGGCAACGCAAAGGCAAAGGCCAATGTATTTGCCCAGGATGAACTGCCATCCGCTCACGGGTTTGGTGAAAATGATGTAGATGGTTCGCCTTTCCAGCTCTTTATAAACAAGATTGGTGCCGGCAAAAACAGCGATGATTCCGCCGATGACTGAGATGGTTGCCAGCCCGATGTCTTTGAGAATGCGGATGTCCTGTCCGACCGAGAGCGAGCCCAGGACTATTCCAAGCACAGTAACGATGGCGGCAAAAAGTATGAGCGCATAGAGAATGCGGTCGCGAACAGTCTCACGGAAGGTGTTGAGAGCTATAGCCATAACCGGCTGAATGGCGCTTTGTGAGCTCATTGTGCAGACATCTCCTTGCCGATCGTCTCCAGAAAAAAATCCTCCAGGTCTTTGTAGTTACCGCCCTGCGAGATGTTTTTCACGTCTTCTTGCACGATGAGGCGCCCTTTGCACATGACTCCGACCCGGTCGCAAACTTCATTGACGTCTGGCAAAAGATGCGAGTTGAAAAAAATTGTGGTGCCTTTTTCCTTCAAGTTGAACAGGATCTGACGCACATCTCTGCGCCCGATCGGATCGAGCCCGGACATGGGCTCATCCCAGAAGACCAATTTGGGCCAGTTGATGAGCGACTGGGCAATGCCCAATCTCTGCAGCATTCCTTTGGAATATTTGCGCATTTCGACCCCTGCTGAATCGGTAAGGCCGACTGCTGTGAGCAGCTCATTGGCGCGCTCGCGCCTGGCATTGGTTTCGATACCGAAGAGCTGACCGGCGAAATCAAGAAATTCCCGACCGGTCAGATGCGAGTAGAAGTAAGGATTTTCCGGGAGGTAACCAATCTGACTGAGGGCGCGCTTGTCTCCGGCCTGCATGCCAAGAATTTCTGCTGAGCCTTCGGTAGGGCGCAAGAGGCCGAGCATAAGTTTTATAGAAGTCGTCTTTCCCGCTCCATTCGGTCCGATCAACCCGAATGTCTCGCCCTCATGCACAGTCAAATTCAGCCCGCTCAAAATGCGGACCTTGCGGCGTAAAAGACTGCTGGTTAGCTCCTTGGATAAGTTCGTCGTTTGGATGACAACATCCGCCATCGACTAACTGCCTTTCTGGCCACCGGTCTTTCTGTTCTGCGTGATGATCTTATGAAGCTCAGCAGTGGCTGCTCTCAATCTGCGAGAGACCTGCATCTGAGAAATTCCCAGGCGGCGCGCCACTTCGGTCTGACTCAAATCTTCGTAGAAGGTGAGCTGCACAACTTCACGCAAACCGTCTCTCAATTGCTTGATTGCCTCAGCCAGCATGAAACGGTCTTCTTTCGCCATCTGGTTCGTCTGATATTTACCATCGACCAGGGTGTCGATGAGCGACTGCTCTGAGCCCGCATCGTTGGACAGGGCTTGATCGAGCGAGATCAGTGTGCGCCTGCGATCGACTTCATAGGCTTCGTTTACACGGCTGACTGGAATCTCCAGCTCATGTGCGATTTCCACATCGGAAGGCTCTCGTCCCAGGCGGGCAGTCAAACTTTGAACCAGCCTGTTGATGCGGAAAGACAATTCCTGCAATTCGCGCGGCGCCCGGATCATAGCCGTTTTGTCGCGCAAGTAGTGGCGAATTTCACCAGTAATCAAGTGAGTGGCGTAAGTTTGGAACTTGGCGCCGGCATCGGGCTTGAACTGGTCGACAGCCTTGATGAGCCCAATGGAGCCCACCTGGATCAGATCTTCGACAGGGTCTGTCGAACGTCTCGCCAGACCATAGGCAATCCTTTTCACAAGCGGCAACGACGCTTGGATAATCGAGTCCCGCAAAGCCGGATCACGCGATTCGGAATAAACGGATAGCCAGTGATGTATCTGGTCTGTCCCTTTTCCTGTTGTGTCCATTTTGGCTGTTGTGCCGCTCGATATTGATGACTTTTGTACGTGCAAGCTTTTGCTCACTTGATATATTTTCACAGACCCGCCAGACATATTGTAGAACCCTAAGGCAGATTAGCAAACAAAAAGATTAACTGCCAGTGCTTGAAAATATGAATTGCTCAACGAAGTTGTTCGATCACGCTGAAAATGGGCAGGTACATGCCCACTACAACGGAGCCGACAATTCCCCCAATGCCAACAACCATAATGGGTTCGAGCAATGAGGTCAGTGATTCGACGGAGTTGTCCACCTCCATGTCGTAAAATTCGGCGACTTTCGTCAACATCTCGTCTAGATTGCCTGTTTCTTCACCAACCGCCACCATTTGGGTGACCATGCTTGGAAAAAGGTCGATGCGGGCCATCGGTTTGGAAATTGACCCGCCCTGCCGGACCTCGTTGTAGATTTTTTCCACCGAGCGCGCAATGCTGGCGTTGCCGGCTGTATCTTTGACAACGTCAAGAGCTGAAAGCATGGGCACCCCGGCTTTGATGAGAGTGCCGAAGGTGCGGCAAAATCGGGCGATCGCCACCTTCTTCGACAAATCACCGAACAAGGGCAGTGACAAAAACATGCTGTCTATGTGCTCTCGCCCTTTTTCCGTTCGGTAGTAGCGGCGCAGAAAATACATTGAAATCAGGACGCAAACTACAAAAACTCCCATCCAGATCGAGCGCATGTAGGTGGACAGGCTTATCAAAAAGCGTGTATATGCCGGCAACTCGGAGCCTATGTTCTTAAACAGCCCCTCGAAGATGGGCAGGATGAAAGTGAGCATCACCCAGAAAACCAGGACTGCGATGGCCAAAACGACAGAGGGATAAACCATGGCCGCACGCACCTTCTGGTTGAGCTTTTGCCGCGATTCCAGAAAATCGGCAAGCCTGGTCAGTACCTCGGAAAGAAAGCCGCCTGCTTCCCCGGCCCTGACCATTGATATGTAAAGCTTATCGAACACTCCGCCCTGGCGGCTGAGGGCATCGGAGAGTGACAGACCCGTTTCTACCGAGCGCCTTACCTCTTCCAGGCAGGCTTTGAGCTTTCTGTTCTTGCACTGCTCGACAATAATGGAAAGGGTCCTTAAAAGCGGCACCCCGGCGCTGATCATGGCGGCGAACTGACGGCTGAAAACGACCATTTCTCTCAGGCTGATCGGCTCTAGCTTGGCGAATGCCGCATCTATCTCGGCTACAAATGGCAGATCCATTAAGGAGAAGCCGCGCTCCTTAATTTCGATTACTTCATAGCCCCGCGCAGACAGGCGCGCTCTCAAAAGCTGGGCGTTGTCGGCCCGAGCCGATGACTCCCTGACCTGACCGCTCATGTCCTTTACTTTATAGAGAAACTCCATTTTTGCTTCTCAGCCGTCCAGAAAAACAATTCACTAACCGAAACTACCATAGCCGAATCCCTGGCTTCCTCCGGCCCCCGACCTCGTGGTTGCCTTGGATGTCGAGGCCAGCAACTGTTCCAACTCGTCCGGTCTTGAGGTTTTGGACAGGGCATCGGCAGCGCTTACAGCACCTTGTTTCACCAGTGCAGCCAGTGCCGACTCCAGAGTCTGCATGCCAAGATTGCCGCCCATTTGGATGGCCGAGTAAATCTGGGCTGTTTTCGATTCGCGAATCAAGTTGGAGATGGCTGATGTGTTGACGAGCACTTCTGCAGCCAGCACGCGCCCCTTGGTGACGGGATTGCCGCCTGCCGACTCTTGCAGCCTGGGCAAGAGTGTCTGGCTGACCACGGCCACCAATCCATTGGAAAGCATTATACGAATTTGCTGCTGCTGTCCGGGAGGAAACGCATCGATAATGCGGTCTATAGTCTGGGGGGCCGAACTTGTATGTACGGTGCCGAATACCAGGTGCCCGGTCTCGGCAGCAGTTAGAGCCAGGTGAATGGTCTCCAGATCGCGCATCTCACCGACCAGGATCACGTCCGGATCTTCTCTCAATGCAGAACGCAGCGCATTGGAGAAACTTCTTGTGTCGGCGCCCAATTCTCTTTGTGAAACTACCGATTTCTTGCTCGTGTGCAAAAACTCGATTGGGTCTTCAATTGTAAGAATGTGTTCGGAGCGGTTTTCATTGATCCAGTCGATCATTGCCGCCAGGGTCGTCGATTTGCCTGATCCTGTCGGACCGGTGACGAGCACCAATCCGCGCGGCTTCTGGGTTATTTCTTTGCAGATGTTCGGCAGGCAGAGGTCATCCAGAGACGGTATTGTCGACGGTACCACGCGAAATGCGGCTGCATAATTGCCGCGTTCTTTGAATACATTTATTCTGAATCTTCCGATGCCGTCCATGCCGAAGCTGGCATCCAGTTCGAAGTTTGTTTGCAGCTGATTTCTTTGCTCGGGAGTGAGAATGGCAAAGATCATTTTTTCGACGTCGGCGGCCGATAAAGTAGAAAGTTGGCTGCGCACCAACTTTCCTGAGACTCGCAATACGGGCGGCTGACCGGCTTTCAAATGTAGATCCGACGCCGACCGGTCCTGGACCAGCTGGAGTATCTCCTGTATATCGATTTCCATAATCCGCCCCTCTTGAAGTTTCCTTGATAGCATTGCCCGGCACTGCCCGAACGCCTCACGGCGACTTTCAGGCAGTTATTTGCTTTTTTGTTTTCGTGGTTCCTGGCAATACGGGCAACGCGTCCATTCTCCGAGAATCTCCGCTGAGCAGCCTGTGCATTCTGTTTCGCGTTGAGCTTCTTCTTCGGTCAATCCGCACTTCGGGCAGCTCGACCAGCTTTCCTGCTGCAGCGTGCCGCAGCGAATGCATGTCGTCTTCAGATCGTGCTGGCAGAACGGGCATTTGATAAAGTCGTCGCTAATAGGTGTCCGGCACTTCGGGCAAAGCTTGTCATCACCTTCGGTATCCGCAAGCGTGACGCGCACTACTTCGTCGGCAGTCGTATAACCCTGCCCGACCAAGCGTATGCTGTAGTCCTTGAGCGTGACCATACCCGACTGTTTGCCGGCAAAGCGGATCATCGCCGTGCTCGAGCCCTTGGAAATTAACTCGCGCAGTTCGTCATTCATGCGCATGACTTCGAAAACACCGATTCGGTTTTTGTAGCCAGTATGATTGCAACCATCGCACCCGGTTCCACGCTGGAAAATAGGCCAGCCGTCGTCGTCCGTCTTAAACCTGAAATATTGAATGGTGGACTCCGCCGGCTTCTCTTGCACGCGGTCGAGAACGCCGAGGTATTCCAGAGTCGATCTTTCCGGCTTGAATTCTTGCGTGCAGTCCTGGCAGATGCGCCGTACCAGTCGTTGCGCCACAACTCCGATGGTGGCTGATGCGACAAGGTATGGATCGACCTCCATTTCAGCCAGGCGCGTGATTGCTCCGGGAGCATCATTGGTGTGCAAGGTGGTGAATACAAGGTGCCCGGTCAGAGCCGCTTCAACTGCGATTTTTGCCGTTTCCCTGTCGCGCGTTTCTCCAACCAGCATGATGTCTGGATCTTGACGCAAGAATGATCGCAGGATGCGCGCAAAGTCCAGACCCTTTTCTCTGAGAACCTGCACTTGAGTGATACCGGCCATCTCGTATTCAATCGGGTCTTCTGCCGTGACAATGTTTACCTCTGGCGCATTGCGCTCGGCAAGCGCAGAGTAAAGAGTAGTCGTCTTTCCTGAGCCGGTAGGACCCGTGACAAAGACTATGCCGTAAGGCTTGCTCACCATCTCGCGAATCACTTCCAGAGTGCTCTCATCACTGATCAGCTTATCCAGCCCCAGCATAGTTCCGGATTTGTCGAGCATTCTCATGACGATTTTTTCGCCGTGCTTCGAAGGCAGGCTGGAGACGCGGAAATCGATGTCGCGTCCCGAAAAACGCACGCGGATACGGCCGTCCTGAGGTAAGCGTCGTTCGGCAATATCCATGTCTGCCATGATTTTGTAACGCGAAACAAGGGCAGCCAGAATAGCTCTGGGCAGCTTTCGATCGACAAAGAGAACGCCGTCCAGCCGGTAGCGAATAACGACCGAATTGACTGTCGGTTCGACGTGAATATCCGAACAATGACGCTTGATCGCCTTCGCCAGCACCTGGTTGGCCAGATGCACAATGGGCGCGTCCTGAGCCTGTTTAGCCAGGTCGAGATCGTTGATGTGATCTTCCGCGCTGCTGATCAAATCCAGAGTGGAAAGATCGACTTCCGACTCGATAAAAGTCTGATCCGCCTCTTCGTAGGACTCTTCCTGCAGGATGTCCTGACGCGATGCGTAGATGTTTTCCATGAAGTGCTGGAAGTCGTCTTCCGTGCAAACCATGGTTTTTATCTGCATGCCTTTGAGGCGATATTTGATGTCGTCCAGGGCGAGCAGATTATTGGGGTTGACCATTGCCACCATCAGGCAATTGCCTTCGCTTTTGACCGGCACGATTTGGTGCTGGCGCATCAGTGTTTCCGGCAAAAGCTCGAGCGCGCCCAGCTCGGGTTGCGACTTGGCCAGCGAAATGTACTTGACGCCATACTGCATTTCCAGCGCGTTTTGCAAATGCGTCTCATTAGCAAGACCGAGCCTCGAGAGTATCAGACTGATTGGTTCGCCTGTGCGTAGCCTTTCCTGCTGGACGAGCTTCAATTCCTCGGCAGTGATCAGCCCGTTGTCTACGAGCAGTTCACCAAAGTCTTTTTTGATCAGTGCCATAGGGTTTCAAAGTTCCGAGCGGGTCGACTTGAGCCGTGGGGCGGCTGGCGAAGTTATTAGATTACAAAACTAACTTTCCACTTTCTTTTCTATAAATACCGGTTGGTTAAAGCGGTCAACGACAAGGACCAAGAAAATTCGATCCGGATCACTCAATCCAGACGAGAATGTGCTCACCGCCAGCGGTGTGAGGAACGACCGTCAACCTGAGATTGAAGTCTTTTCCGGACATCCGCACTTTGACGCGACCGTCTTGTGGCAAGCGTTTATCCTGCAGGTCGGCCCGTCCCATTTTGCGAAAACGAGCGGTCAGAGCCGGCATCAGCATCTTCGGCAATTTGCGCACGATCATTAACTGTCCCTGGATACGGTAGTGCACCAGCACCTGTTTGTCGACCACCTCTACGTGTATGGTTGAGGCGCCTTTGGCAATGCCGTTTGCCAAAATCTGATTGCACAGCATGATGACGGCGGCGTCGTCGCCTTCTTTCTCGAGCGCCTCCGATTGTTTCGAATCGCTGGAGGGACGAGCGATCGATTCACTGGCGACCGGCTCGCACTCGCCCATGCCAGCTTGCCCGCCGGAGCTGGGGCTGACTGCTTTGAAATCTTCTCCAGTCTGGTCGAGGTGATTCGGCTTTAGTTCGTTTACTTCCGGAGTTTTTTCTTGCGTGCCTTCAGCGGCTGGCTTTTCCGGCTGCGGCACACTCTCTTTCTTAAGCTCTGCTTTCAGCTCCTCTTTTGGCTCGGGCTTCGGCTCTGCTCTGACCTCCTCCTTTAGTTCAGGCTTAGTCTCAGGCGGTGCCTGCTTTTTCTCCATTGTCGTGCTGGCCAGTGCGTCAAACTCACCGGTGGCTTCGTCGTCGCGAGATGCCTTGCCGTCCGCTTCCAACTCTTTGGCAAGCTCTCTGGCTACATCCCTGGCGTCTGGTCGAGCTTCCTTTCTCGCTTCCGGCTTAGGAGACTCTTCAACCTTCTTCTCCGGTTCGGCAGGCTTCTCTTCTTGCTTTTCAGACGGCTTTTCTTCCTGCTTCTCAGGTGGCTTTTCTTCTTTTTCTTCAGCCTGTTTCTCTTCCTGCTGTTCCGGCGGCTTTTCTTCTTGTTTTTCGGGTGCTTTATCTTGCGCCTTGTCGGCCGGCTTGTACTCTGTTTTTTCTGGAGCTTTTGCTTCTGGTTTTGCTTCTGGTTTTTCTTGCGTCTTTTCTGGCGACGGTAATTCTACCTTTTCAGTCTTTGCGGCAGGCTCTGGTTTGGTGCTTTCGGCAGGCTTCTTAGCCTTATTGCGGGTTTCCTCAATATGCTTTTGCAGCATATTCAAATCGAATTTTCCGGTTTCATCATTGGTCGGAAGTTCAAATTCCTGCTTGGTTTCTAAGGTGTCGGATATTACTTTGATTGCGGACTCGTCCTTCAGCACAGCAGCCGGTTTTGGCGCAGGTTGTTCCTCTGCCTTCGGCTCTTCCTGTTTGGCCGCTTCAGCTTTCGGTGCTTGGGTTTTAGGCTCTTCGACTTTGCTTCCGGCTGCAGCTTCTGATTCGGCTTCTGCTTTGTCTAGCATCTCTTTGCCTTTGGCTAGAAATGCAGCCAGAGGCGACAGTTTTATCTCTTCTTGCTTGGTTTCTGCGGCGGGCGCCTGCTCAGCAGGTTTTTCCACGGCAGTTTCTTCCTTTGCCCCGTTAGTTTCTTTTGCCTCCGCTGCCGCTTCCAGGTGGGTGCGATACTGATTGCTCATGAAGAGCGTGAAATCGTCTTCTGTACAAACAACCGGCGTAAACTGGCGGTCGGCAAAATAGTCTTTGAGAGCGGAAAGACCACTGGTGTGTTCCGGATTGACCATGACAACGGTGATCCGTGAACCTTTTTCGTTGACCGGCACCATCATGTGTTCGCGCAGTTTGGCTTCCGGAACCTTTTTCAGAATCTCGGGCTGCACTTCAGTGCGGACGAGGCTGACGTATGTGACGCCATATTTGAGCTCCAGCGCGTTTTTGAAGTGATGTTCGTATGCCAGTCCGAGTCTGGACAAAATGACGCTGAGCGGCTCTCCGGTACTCTTTGCTTCTCTTTCGGCAAGGCGCAATTCCTCGGCACTTATCTGGCCGTTATCGACCAAAAGCTCGCCGATGGA
>JAYRNY010001126.1:0-3329 GCA_041911975.1 bacterium
CATGAAGCTTCTCAGATACCCCTCGATGGATTTTGCGCTGTCGATGTACTTCTGATCTTTTAAAACCATACCGGCAAGGGAGTAGACTCTGAGGCATTCCGCCTGAGTCTCCATGATTTTTTCAAAGTGCGGGTGATCCCAGTCGCCGTTTGTCGAGTACTGATAGACTCCGCCGAACACTGGGTCGAGCAGCTTATGATGCGCATCCAGAGTCTTTCGCACTCGCTCCAGAGCATCTTTGTCGCCCGACTTCGAAAGCTGCAACGAATACTCGAGGCTGTTCCAGTCGAGGAATTTGTGCCCGCCAATCCCCCAGCCGCCATGCTCGGCGTCGTAGCCGTCGACATGCTTGAAGTTGAGATCTTTCCTCTGGTCAGCGGTCAAAATATTGTTGGCTGAGTAGCTGATCTTCTCCTCGACCGCCTCAGGCTCAGGCTTGTCAGGGTTGGCGGCCAGCTTTTTTATGAGCGTTTTGAACTCATCCGAGTCCATGTAACCCGACTTCTTCGCAATCTCTTTGCCGTCGGAATTGAAGATGATCGTCGCAGGCCAGCCGTATTTCTCATACTTGTTGGACAAGTCAGGGCGTGAATCCTGGTCGACCTTGACCGCAATAATGTTCTTGCCCATCAGCGCGGCGACGTCGGGATCGGCGTATGTCTTCTCGTCCATGACATGACACCAGTGGCACCAGACGGCCTCCAGATCGAGAAGAACCAGCTTGCCTTCCTTCTTGGCTCGGGAAAATACGTCCTCGCTCCAATCGTTCCACTGCACCTTAGACTCGCGGTGAGCAGCCGTCGCCGCTGCCTTAGCGGACGTTTTGGCGGTCGACTTTGCAGGTGCTTTTGCGATTGCCGTCACTGCCTTTGCATCCTTTCGGACTTCCCCAGCTGAGGTCGCAACGGCTGGCTGAAACGCAGCGAATCCGACCAAGGATACAAAGGAGATGCTGAGCGCGCAAAGGAGTGTTTTGGGTCGATTTGTCATGATTTTCAAGCTCATATCTGGGCACGGATCATAACACCATGGCTACGTTACGCGCCTGTTAGGTCTGCGTGAAGTTGAGTCGGAATTGGTATACTTGGGCGCGATTTGGCAACGACAAAAGCCTGCAATGGCTAATTCCTGTGAACCCCTATGGCCACAAAAGAAACACCGAAAAGTGAGCTGGCAATCATTGTTTGCATGATGGTCATGATTGTAATGACCCTAGGAGTAGCGTTCTTTTTCACGTCAAAGCTGACCGGACAGACAGATTCAAAGAATGCGGCCTTTTCGAGCGATGCGCAGGCAGTAATAGATGCTCATAAGAGCCTGCAATGCCGCTTATGCGGTAAAACGATGCAACCAGGCTTCATTGAAGCTAAACGCGCTTCCGTATGGCAAGCAGGCAACACTAACAGCTGGACGGTCATTGACGGCGCTGGCAGCGCGGTAGTTTCCTTTCGCTGTCCGGGTTGTGGCTTGGTTGAAAACTTCAGCTCTCTCAAATAATCAGGTTTGCTGTTTTTATCCGAGGGGGGATAGTACATGGCTATTCCCGACAGAGGCAGTGATTTAGCCTTTCATTAAAAAGGCAATTTTGGCTCGAAGCCAAATCAGAAAATAATGAGCCTAACCCAATAACATAGCTCTGCTTGCCATACCGATGGTAACAGTGGCAATCAATTCCACTCTAGGAACAGTAGTAATCCTGCGTATTCAAACCTGGGCCGGTGATACGGGAGCCGGCATTTAATAGAAACAGTGCCATCACACCCGGTACTGCATCGGCACTTTCCGCACTGGCTCTAGGATTTCTAGGGTTTACCTTCTTGACATCTTGATGCCTTTACTACTAGACTGGTACGTAAGCATGCAAATCAGCTCAACAGTGTATGTTTCGGGCTTTGCGGATTTGATGCTTAAGGTGATAACAATGAAGAATCTTGAGCTAATTGCATTTGTTCTTTTGCTCATCGGTGGAATCAACTGGGGCTTAGTAGGGATGTTCAACTACAACGTAGTAACAGCTCTGTTGGGCGACGGAACCACAATGACGAAAGTCGTTTATGGATTGGTCGGACTGGGTGGATGCTACGAAGCATTTAAATTCCTCCGTAGTAAGTGCTCAGCTTCGTCCGGAAGCTAGACATCAGGAATAGCACATAAAGCGCGCATTGAAGAAATTCGAGTCTCGCGCGTGCTTACGTACAACAGGTAACTAAAACTTAGAAACAGTGCTGATTGAGCACACTTTGGAAACGCGAAACCTCCACGCGTTTGCAGAGACCTGCGCATCTTGCAATGAGATGCGAGCGGCCGAGTGTGAGCATTTGAGCAACTTTGATGTCTTGACCTAAACAATCAAGATCCTCATTCCTGCCGCTGAGAAATCTGCGACAGATCACCTTTGCACGGGCGTTTTCATCTCGATGAAAACGTCCGGCGTATTTTCTCAGGCGTTATCTCAGGCATCCTTTTGCTTGCACAGCTTAAACACCTTGATGGTCAGGCAATTTTGAAGTCCGGATTAAACCCGATAGAGTCGCCACATTTCTGAAACATTTGGGTCCTAGGATAGTTTTTGCAAAGACCGATCAATCTCTCTCTCCTTTGATCGGTAATCTGGGAAGAAAAAAAATCGCAGGGCGGAGTTGGAATCGGTGAGCCAACGCCGTCCTTCGCTTTCGGTCTGCACTTTGACGCCGTGGTGCCTTCACAAAAACGCCAAGCAATTACACCTCAATCGCGTCGAGACACCCTGTAAGATTTTCCTGGGAAAAATCTTCCACCATGCAAAACCGTTGCAGGATAGGCGTTTGCAACCCATTTCTTATCTCGAGGCAAACCGAAGTAGTTTTACCCCATTCGGAAAGATGGTCGTTTGAAGCCAATTCTCCAGAACCAGCTGTAAGAAAAACCTGGGGAAAATCTTACACAGTGCCAGAGCAAAACTTGAGAAAGCCCCAGCCTGACCTAAAACCTGGCGCCGGTTGGCACAGGATTGAACAACTGCGATTTGGGCGTCGGCTTCGGCGTTGCCAGTGCGACTTCGATTGGAAATATTCTGAAGATGCCGTCCTTTCCACGCAACCAGAGCTTGCCGTCCGGAGCAACGAATGGCTCACCGTCCACGTCTCTTAGAATTGTTCCGCCGTTGGTGATGTGCACCCACTTCTGATCGCGGTCGAGACAAAGGCGCGTGTCATCCGGCAGATAGACGCAGGCCAACTTGGCGGGCGAGCCCAGGTATTCATACAAGAGGCGCATGCCATCCTTCGATTCGAAGCTCAGCGCCTGCCCAAGTGAATTGCTGACGACAATGGAGCCGTCGGTCATTCGGG
>JAYRNY010001127.1:0-2660 GCA_041911975.1 bacterium
AGTTGGCTGCCAGGATGAATGCCATGACCAACGCCTCCAACAATGCTCGTGACCTGATTTCCAGCCTCACTCTGGAATACAACAAAGCCCGCCAGGCTGGTATCACGCAAGAATTGCTGGAAATCGTCGGCGGCGCCGAAGCGCTCAAGGGCTAGACCCCGCATACTGCCTCAAAACAACCTGGGCCATCAGTCCGAAAACAACCGAGGCCTTCATTGCGAAAAATCGGCGCTTTTCGTATTGAAGTGTTTTGGCACCGGTGCGGCTTTTCAGTCTTTTTTGAGAATGCTATTGCCATCCTGAAAGACATGAAGTGCCATTCTATGGGGCTTTCTGGCGTTGTCTTCAGCCCGAAAAATGGGAAAGTTTCAGACTGATTGTGACAATCGAAACTGCGCCCCTTTGCTCAGGTGCAAATAAAATGCCGCCCATTTTTTGCCCGAAACGCCCAAAAGAGCGCCTGTATTCTCAAAAGCGCAATCCAGAAAATGTTTTAGCAGGCTGCCAATGGCTATAATTTTGGAATGACAATGGTTGCCACGACAAACGAAAATTTGCGGGTCGAAGTGACGCCGGTCAGGGCTGAGCCCGACGAGGCTGAGATTGCTGCTGCTGTTGCATGTGTGTTCCATATACTCAAATCGCGCGGGGTCGGTCTTAAAGAAATTCAGCCTGACGGCGCAGCCATCCGGGAGTCTAACTGGGGCATAGCTTCCAAACTGGAAGGGGTGGGTGAGGCGGAATTGACTGAGCCCCCACTGCGAAAATCCTCGAGTCGCAGCCGCTGGTGGGCAGCGCGTGGGACATTGTTGGCGCTTTTGACAGCCTCTAGTCTGGGTTTTTTTAACAGTGCAAAAGCGGCAGATCAGGACTCGGCTTCCGGACATGCCCTGGATATTGCAGCGGCACTTCCCGCTGCGCCGTTTGGCAGGTCGCCGGACTTGACTGCCCAGGCGATGCCATCATATCCGGTGAGTCAGCTCGTACCGTCGCGCTCCGGACAGGTGATAAGAATACTGCTCAGCCGTGCTTCGAAAACGCCTGATTTAGCCATGATTGATGGCGCCAGCATCATTAATCTCGCCACATTGGAGCCTGCGTTTCAAGTTGCTGCCGGCAGCCGCTTTCAATTAAAGTGTGAAAACAAACGTCTGGTTTTCTCGGGCGCCGACCAATTCGCATTGGCTCAAGCCTCCAATCCAAGCGCCATCCGCCAGGTCGTTGCCATGGCACCGCGCGTTTCTCCTCCACTTTCCGGCTTGCAATCGAATGTCGCGACCCTGAACAAGTTTTCTCTGGCATTTGAGCCGCCCGATCCGCCCGCTATTCAACCACAGGCGGTCAAACCGCAGGGCGGACAGGCTCAAGCAAGCCAGCCACCGGCGCCAAAGGGTGGTGTCAAACCGGTAGGCTATCTGATTGTTTCCAGAACAAAAGACGGTCTTCTTTCCTATAATGGCCGCGTATACCGGGGGGCCATCTGGCTCAAGCCGATACGCACGGCTACAGAAGTTTCTTTCCAGGCGATCAACCTGGTCGATCTGGAGGACTATCTTATTTCGGTAGTGCCTTCGGAAATGCCCACCAGTTGGCACTTAGAAGCTGTGAAGGCCCAGAGCATTGCCGCTCGTTCTTATGCCGTCGCCAATTACTGGAAGAACGAAAAAGACAACTACGATTTGAAAGACACGACCGATGACCAGGTTTACCTGGGTGTGGAAAGCGAGACAGCGACCGGCAATCGCGCTTGCGATGAGACCTCGGGAATTGTTTTGAAACACAATCAGAAAGTCATCTCCGCATTTTTTCACAGCACCAGTGGCGGTGCGACGGAAGTGGGAGAAAATGTCTGGGGCAAGGAAATTCCCTATGTCCAGTCCGTTGCCGACTACGACGACAACTCGCCTCACTTTTCCTGGCAGCGCAAATTTGCTGTGAACCAGGCTGAAAAGGCACTTGGGCTTGCCCCCTCATCGCTTTTGTCCATCCAGCCCTTCTGTAAAGTGCCGTCCAACCGGGTCAAACAGGCGGCGGTCGTATCTCTGGACAACACCACAATTGTCACGGGTGAGCGACTGAGACAGCTCTTCAAGCTGCCCAGCTCTATTTTTAATGTGTCGTTTGAAGACGGCAGCTACATATTCGCCGGACGCGGCTTCGGACACGGGCTTGGCATGTCCCAGTACGGCGCCAGGACCCTTGCCGAAAGTGGCTATAATGCAGCTCAGATACTATCCTATTACTATAGGGATGTTTCGGTGGAGTACCTGAACAGGTCTCCTGGCATTTGAGGTCCATGTGGAAAAGTTCTTAGGGATTTTGTCGATGCTCGGCATTCTGAGCGTGCTCATCATTGTGCACGAATGCGGGCATTTTCTGGTAGCGCGCTTTTTTGGCTTTCAGACCCCGGTTTTCGGCTTTGGATTGCCTTTCGGACCATCCATAACGGTTGGCAGGAAGTGGGGCACTGAGTTCAAAATCCACGCTGCGCTCTTGGGTGGCTATGTCGCTATCCCTGAACTGGGCGACGAATCCAACGCCGACGCCTTCGGACCACCGGAAAAGCCGTTCCGCAAATTCCCCATCTGGCAGCGGGCGCTAGTTGCCGTAGCCGGTGTCACTTTCAATGTCATATTTGCTTATTTTGTCTGCCTGGTAAT
>JAYRNY010001128.1:0-3158 GCA_041911975.1 bacterium
CTTTCGGCGCGACGGAAACAGACCAGGCTACTGAAGCCAACTCGCCGTCCTCACGTTTGATTGTCGATTCGAAATTGGAATTACCACCCTCGCTGTTAAGCACATTTTGCAAGTGGTTTCTCACCATTTCCTTTTCGTCGTCAACAACTATGTCCACAGCGCGACGCGACAAAAGATCGATTGAGCTGTATCCCACTACTGAAGAAGCCGCAGCATTTGCATCGGTGAACTTGAGGTTTTGATCTAGAGAGCAAATCAGCTCGCTTGCGTTCTCCAGAATTGCCCTTTCTTTGCGCCTGAGAGTGAGCAAAGCGTTGTTCATTTTGTGAAACGACTGGTCAATGAGATCCAGTTCGTCTCGCCCTGTCAGTGGAGACAGCAGGGATTGATCGGCGGCCAGGCGATCGACATTGCCCATGATCACTTGCAATTTGGAAGCAGTGCTTCTGTTGAAATAAGCAGTGACGGCAAACGCTCCAAGCACAATGCAGATTGCCGCTGCATAACAAACATTCTGAATCAAGTTGTTGTACCTGACCATGCTTTCTTCGAATGCTTGCAGCCGCTTTTCGTCGGCATCCGACAGGCTGGTCAGCGCTGTATCGAACTCTTCGAGCCGTTTGGTGACCGTCTTCCAGGAGAGCAGCGCACCCATGCGATCTCCGCCTCTGTACTTGAGTTCCGTTTGACGACACTGAGCGTAGATTGAGTGGCTCAGCCTCATAACATTGGCGAATTTCTCTTTCTGCTCTGGTGCATGAGCCACGAGAGCCTCAATATGATTCAGCTTCTTCTGAAGTGCGGTTTCAAATCTCTGCTCTACCGTCTGTCCAAACTCACCCGTGGCCAGTACGCTGCCCTGGCGCCAAAACACGTAGCGCTGAATGAGCACGAGAACGGAATTTACGGCTGACTGAAACTCCAGTGCTTCGACTTCCTTTTCTCTTTCGACTTGCATCTGGTGATTGATGGTCAGAAGCGCGAAAACCAATCCGAGGAAGACGATTACCGGAACCGCCACTAGTAAAAGCACTTTGTGAGAGAGTTTCGAGAACATGAAAACAGCTCTGACTTGTTTAGCCAAATGTCTACAAGAATGTTCCACTCTTTGATGAGAACTACTTCCAGTGTCTGAGAATGATGAACGTTAAGACGGGCAAGATGGCGTCAAGCTGTTGGCATTTTTTGCCGGGGCCGCATGTGCCTCTCCCGCAAGGACGGGCAGGAACATGAGTAGCTTTACAAAGCGTCCTTTCCCCTGTCCACATGAAACACTTAAGCGCTAGCGCCGCTTCGCTTCATTCCGGCGCGAGGGCGCCAAGGTAAAGCGCTTTGCTTTTAGCACACCCTGCGCCTCTTCTCGAAGCGCTCCGGGTTCCGCTTCGCTGCACCCTGCGCTCCGCCCGAAGCCCACGGAAGCGCTAGAGCGGCTTCCGTTCATACGAATCGTCGGCACTCCCGGGCGGAGAACAAGTGAGTCAGTTTACATTTGCGATTTTCCAATCAATTTTATCTGGTTGTTTTGCCGGTACTAACGCAAATGCAGCAGGGACGGGCGTTTGCGCGAGCGATGCCGGGATTTATGTGTTTGGTTTAATGGGGCGTTTTCTATAGGTTGAATTCAAATATCGATTTCTCTCTGAGCCCAAGGCAGTAGCAACCACAGAAACCCAGCTCCACAGCACAATACAAAGCCACTGACCTGATCGCAAGAGCGATGCGTCGATATGCAGTAAACGGCGAACCGCAGTTGCGGAATCGCTTATGTCAAACCGCTTCGCAAGAAGCACAAAATTTCAAAAAATGAAAAAGGTAAATCAAAAGCTTGCTAACAGCAACGCAAAGTTCATCGCAGAATTCCCTGAAATCGCAGGCGAAGTCCTCGGCATGACTGAAGAAGAAAACGCTGCCTTCGCGCAGCTCGTGTCAAACCTGCCTGTAGGGGTAATGCCCA
This sequence comes from bacterium, assembly GCA_041911975.1. Lineage (GTDB taxonomy): Bacteria > Cyanobacteriota > Vampirovibrionia > Obscuribacterales > Obscuribacteraceae > QKMZ01. The sequence continues at coordinate 1,955 of JAYRNY010001128.1, forward strand.
AAGCCAAATCCTTCGTGATTGGCACGGTTTCGCAGAAGACCAAAGAAGGTATCTACGTAAACCTCGGCACCAAGTTCGATGGATTTTGCCCTGCTCAAGAGGCAGGCGAATTGAATGAAGGTGACAAAGCCGGATTCTGGGTGCTTGAGCCTGGAGAGTACGAAAAGGCTGTGACTCTGTCACACACCAAGTACCTGGGCTGGAAGCACCTGGACGAGCTGAAAGAAAGCGGTGCGGTGGTTACTGCTCGCGCCTTCTTCGTGGCCAAAGACAAACGCACTCAGCGCATCGCCGGTCTGCGTATCGTCTTTGAAGAAGGACTGCTCAAAGGTCTGCGCGGGTTCCTTCCTTACAAGGAGACGCAAGACCGCCGCAACATCGAAAGCCTGTTGAATCAGAGTCTGGAAGTGGTGGTGATCAAAGCTGACCCGCACCGCGGTCCTTTCGGCGACCTGGTTGTGAGCAACACCCAGGCAAGCATCGCTTACACCCGCAGCCTGGTTGCGCAGCTCGAGCCCGGTCTCATCGTCGAAGGTAAGGTGAAGAAAATCCTCAACCTGGAAGACGGGGAAAAGGGTGTTCTTGTTGAACTGTGTGAAGGTCTGACCGGCATCATGTACAGCCGCGACATCACTTCGGTTCCCGGCAAGTCCATCGCGGACATCATCAAAGTCGGCGAAACACGCAACTTCGAGGTGAAGCGCGTGGATGCCAAAGAAGGCAAAGTTTGGTTGGCTACCAAAAGACTGGACAAGATGAATTTCCAGAAACAAGTGGCCAAAGACCAGACTTACACCGGCAAGGTGGTTCGCTCTTACGAGTACGGTGTGTTCGTGCACATCGGCTCCGACATCAACGGTCTCGTGCACATCTCCGACTTGAAGAAAGCCGGCTATGTTGACGGCAACGCCATCAAGATCGGTGACATGGTAACCGTGAAGGTGAAAACCGTTGACGCCAATTGCGAGCGCATCGCGCTGCAGTTGATGGGCCGCGCTTAACCTGGGAGCGCAGGCGGCTCGCCGGCGTTTCTTGAAATGGCATTGTCTTGCACGATTAACTACGGCGTGGCAATCGCCGCCCGCAAGGGGAAATTGCCGTAAGAAAACAAATGTTTAACCGGAGGGAGGCGCCAATCGCCTCTCTCCACAATTTCACTAAAAATGAAAAAAGTAAGCAGTCTCGACATTCTCGGAAATCCCGA
>JAYRNY010001129.1:0-4727 GCA_041911975.1 bacterium
ACCGCTGATAGTGCTGGCAAACCGGCGAGACAGTCCACCTATACAGAGCCCGGTAAAGTAAATCCCTCTTCCGCTGTTGATCCAGGAGGCATTAGCCTCACCCCACTTGTTGTTTGCAAGAACGCCCAATGTGCCCATGGCTGTCTCGGTTAAAGCATTGGCAGCTGCAATGCCCAGCCCTCTGCGGCCAATTTCCGACACCACCGGACTGCATTGACGAAGAAGGTTTAGCTTAGCCAGTTTGCTCAAGCCAAGGTAAATCATCGCACCGTCCAAAGCTATATCGAAAGTCTTTCCTGCAGCCATGAGAGACTCATCTCTGAATTCCGCATCTGGAAGCGTTCTCGCCGGCACCAAACGGCCTGCATAATAAACACGATCATCGGCCTTATAGCGACGTTGTTCGAGCCGCATTGGCGCTCCGATATTCTCGTTGAAAAGGTCATAACCAAACCTTCCTCTCTGTGCCTGAACAGACACGTCAACAAGAACATCACTATTTGGGTCTGACGGGCTTTCGCGTCTTGCATCAAAACGCTTCCTCAACACATCGATATCTATCTCGGTTCGTGCACCCAGACTGTCATCATTGGCGAGACCAGCCGGGTCGACAATTTCAACCAGTCTTCCCGCGTCATCGAGAACGGCTTTCTTGTGAACACTCTTGCCCATTACGGTGCTTGGCGCCAGTGCAATATCGGCCGATTCAATTTCGAGATACGGATTTTTTTTGACTGACGAAATTTCTTTTGCATCTGCCTTGATTCGCGCAACGTTGGCAGCGAGCCAATGCTGATAATTCGCCACCCGGGCATCAGAACTCAGATCTTCGAGGCGATTTGGCAAATCAATGTGAGGTTTCGGCAGACCTCTATCATCCTCAATCCGGACTCCTTGAGGCAAAGAAATCGCCTCGCCCAGCTTATTCAAACTTTCAGCAGCAAGCACAGCCGCATAAAGCTCTTCAAAAAGTTTCACCCCGGCACGAAGCTGAGTCTTGTAAGCATTTTCGTCTTGCCCTTCAGCCAGCCGCCACTCTGAAGGAACGCCTCTGCCGACGGTCAGTTTGTCCAGCTTGTATGTCTGATCGGAGATTTTTTCGGCTGCCTCACTCCCGGCTGAAAACATCGCACCAGAGGCGCGCCCTGAAATCCAGGGTGCGCCCTCGAGCTTTGTAGAATGAAGAAAGTCCAGGTTCTTCGGCATTGATATTTCGGTGCAACCTACTTCAGAATTCCCGCAGCTTCAGCGCCTTTGGTCAACACGGTCACGACAGCGGCGGCACCACCGGCAATTGAAGCGGCTTTGCCACCGGTGACAATTCCCTTCGATTCTCTCGCTTTGCTATCGACAAAGCTTCGCTTTGCCGCTTCTGCCTCTTCTCTCATCAAGTTCTGCATCGCTTCTTGCGCTCTGGCTTTGGCCACTTCAACATCGGCAGACTCTTCAAAGCCAAGCCCAGCAGAAGTCCCAGCCATTGCGGCGGGCAATTTCTCATTGCCGCCTTCGGAAGAGTGTTGCTTACGCTTGTCGGCTCCGCTGTTCACTCCTGCCGGCTCAGAGACGGACTCTTCGGCAGGTGGATAGAAGAAGCTCAGGCGCTTATCATAGCCGGGCGCGGATTCCGCTTCACGATTATCGATCATTTCGCGGCGAGCCTGGCTTTGCTGCAGTTCGCCAGCTCCGGCAGTATCGCTTTCAGCGAAAGCAGACATGGTCTTGCCAGGCTCCGTTTTGCGCAGACCCATTTGCTCCGCCACTGTTTCGAACTTCTTCAGATCATCGGCAAGCATGCTTCTGCTCGGAAATGCGTATACTTTTTCTTGACCATTCATACTCAGACGTCCGGTAAAAGTACCGACTGCCTCGCCTTTATCAGAGAGAATTCGATACTGCGGCTTCAACAAGCTCTGCGCATCGGTCTGCCCGGTGCGATCGCGCACCAGCGAAAAACCGCTAGGATGGCTAAATCGCTCAATAGTCATATTGTCGGAGCCAAAATCTATCTGCCTGCCCAGACGAACCGGCTCGGCAGGCAAAGAAGGCTCCGCTTCCTTTTGCTCCATATTCTGATGCGAGACCGCCGCACTTTCGCTGCCCTTTCCAGCGATATTATCTTCTTCCATTTGCCGCATTATTCTCTGCCAATCTTCATCTCCTTGCTGTGGAAGTTTGATTTCCGCAAATGCCGGCGAGACAATCGCATGCTCGGCCGGGCTATGGTTCGGTCTGACCGCCGCACTCTCATCAATACCTGAATGATCGAGCGACATTTGTCGAACCTCTTTGGCTTGCTCCTCGTGTAGCGACTTTTGTGCGCTTGCTTCGGCAGTGTCTGCGGCCGGAGAACCAGCGGCGCCTTCTTTAACAGCCTTGCGAGCCCGATCGTATTTCGCTTTCATCTCTTGAAACGTGGATGAGCCGGTTACTTTACCTAAATCAACACCATTGACGCTTAAGGCTAGTGTTCTATTCATTGATCTTGTTTCTTCAATAGCTGTTTGAACAGCCCTCTTCAAATTCTTCCCTTCGTATTGCAAACGGCGTCCTTCTGCCGTCTCCTCGACGCTCAAAGGCAGATCGCGGCGCCGCGCCTGGCGATCGTCAAAGCCGCGAATGTCCTTGAATTTCTCCACCAAATTGGTCTCCGGTGTCACGTAGAGCTTATGCTTGCCGTGAGCGACAACTACATCCTTGCCGCCGGCAACTGCCTCAGCCCCGGCTGCTTGAAGCTTTTTGTCTAGCGAAACACCACCACGAAACTCCATCCTTTCGAATGTCCCGTTGTTGCCAGGCTCAGGGCTGAGCTTGTAATTATATTCGCTCTTCAGCGCATCACGGCTGGCAGCCGCATTCTCGGGCTTTAGCTCAGCAGAAAAGTCGCGGAGTTGAGCCAGGGCGCCATCTCGCTTCGAGCGGGTGGGCTCCTTAGGCTTCTCACCTGCGTCGCCTTCAAGCATTTTCGACAGTTGTTCTATCTGCGCAAACCGCACTGGTTGCGTTTTCTCTCCAGCTCTAAGAGATCTGCTGATCAACGGATGCAGCATCTCACGACGACCGTCTATGTACTCATATTGGCCATCCTTGACCAGTGCATTCTTGCGCATATCAGCCTCGAACTGAGGATGAGGATCGGGCAGCATCGGAATTCCTTCACCAAAATACAATGCTGCAAGCTTCTGGCGATTGTTCTTCGTAATCGGAATCGAGTTCCTCAAAAGCGCGTCTGCGGCAAGGAGATTGGCGTTCTGCAGCCTGGTTTCAGGAGTGATTGGCACGCCTTTCAAAATCAATTCTTCGTTCGCTGATCTGATGGCACCATTTTCAACGCCAAACTCAGTAAAAGGATCAAAGCCAATTTCTGCTCTCTTATTGATTTCAGCCCAATCAATAGCAGGTTTGGCGGCATCAGTTTTGTGACCTTCTGCATTTAGTGGAATCTCTGGCATTGGCTTTATCCTCAGTTTGTACAATCATTTACAAGGGCAGCGTTCAGCCCGCAATGCATGTCCTGTCACCTGCACCGGTCTTCGCATTCAGTGGGGCAACCACCCTGTTGCACACAGATTCGGCGACATCGTATCAAATTCACGTAAAACACTTTGCGGAAAACACGTGTGCTGCGCATCTGACGGACGACTCGGCGGCGAGAGTCGAACCATTTGCCGATAAGAATAAACACTGTTTGACTCAAATTTGACAAATGGAAATGTATGTTCAATATGTGACCCGCATTGCAGCGGCACTGTTTCCATGCGCGCTCAATGTTTCACACCATAGCCAGGCGCCTTCGTACATTTGCCGGCAGATCCTGTTCTCTATAGAACTGTCGTTGATCAACTCATGGAGGGCGCCGATGATTTCACCTAGCATCAATAGATCGAGCTGCAATATTGAATCGGGACAATTAGAAAATTTCGAATGCGCAGTAATTCAAACAAGAGTTCCTCATCCTGACGAATTTGCGCACAACAAATACTTCCAATCAAAAGCAGCTTCCAGATACAGCGATGAAGAGTTGGGTGTATGTGATTTGGCGAGTTCCCAAATTTTTTCAATCAGCCTTGAGCAAATTGAAACAATGCTCGCTCTGACGATCGCAAGCATAGGTTTGATGCTTACGATGTTGAACAAATAAATTCCAAGAACCTGGTTTCAAGTTCACCTTTTTATACCAATTTGACATTCGTCAGGATATAAAAGTAAGCGTGAAGATGATGTGCAGTAGCTCGAGCAAAGGCTCGGGCTTTTGCTTTTATGACATTATATGCAGTGACACCTAAACATGCTGCGCTACCCACAAAGTTCCGTCAAACATAGGTTTGGTGACCTGGCAATGCCAGGATTTCGATTTGATGCTTATTTGACGAACACACCCATAATCTGCTAGCTATCACAGCATCTGCAAATTTGGCTGCGCTGCAAAAGATACATATACACAGAGGATGATTCGATCGAACTTCGAGTCATCCCTTTCATGCTTGCACCACATACAGTATCATGCTAGCGCAATCACGCAAGCAGTTAAGGCAACTGCCAGCCGCGAATGATCTGGCTTCGCCATCTTGCAAAGCTGCGCAACGAAACTATTTGACTGCGAAAGAAGATCAAAACAATGAGACTTAAGAGAATATTACCCCCAAAAGGAGGCTTTTATCTCTCTTCGCAGCGCTACACCCACGAGAAAGAAACATACAGCACCCAGCAAAATCACTTGCATTTAAGGA
>JAYRNY010001130.1:0-12247 GCA_041911975.1 bacterium
CAATTAAGAGTCGACGTTATCGGTCTTTCGGGAAGCCACTGTGATTAAAGACAGCTTGCAAGAAGCCCTGGAGCTAAACAGAGAAGTCCAATCCGCTCTTGATGGCGATAAATTGGAGAAGCTCGGGCGGTTTCTCAAATCACTGATTGCCTATAACGAGCACACCAATCTGGTTGCCAGAGCCGACGCGACCATATTGATAGAGCGGCATGTGCTCGATTCACTTTCTCTCTTGCCTACTATCGAGCGGCTGATGCCAGAGTCGAGACCGGTCAGCCTGGTTGATGTCGGTACTGGTGGCGGTTTTCCTGGTGTTATCCTGGCGATTGCCCGACCCGAGCTACAAGTCTCATTAGTAGAGGCGACCGCAAAGAAGTGTCGCTTTCTCGAATCAGCCAGCGATTTGCTCAAACTCTCAAATCCACTTTCAGTAGTTAATGGACGCGCCGAGGAATTAGGCGCTTTGAGTGAATTTCGGAGCAAGTTCGACCTGGCAACCGCCCGCGCAGTGGGTTCGACGGCGCTCGTGTCCGAATTGCTCATCCCCCTTGTTAAGGTGGGTGGCTATGCACTTTTGCAAAAGACCAAAAGCCAGCTCGACGAGGAGATGAACGAGGCTGAGAAACGGCTGAGAAAGATGGGTGCAGGCGTCGAGGAGATGGTTAATATCGAGCCTGGCAATGATGAAACTGACCGCGTAGTGCTGGTTTTGAAAAAACACTCGCCGACGCCCGAGAGCTACCCACGCCCCTGGTCACGAATTAAACGAGATTGAAACTATAAAACCTAGCTGGTGGGCATCGCCCAGTTGGTCGGCTCCGTGCCGCCTGGCGACGTCCATTCTTGCGGCTGTTCTTCCTCATCGCCGGTGATTGGTACCATCCAGCCTTCGGCTGACGCCTGGAGGCGTGCCTGCTCAATGTTGCTGTCGATGGAAAGCTCCAAAAGGCGGCGGCGGCTGCCGAACATGTACTGAGCCCGGTTGATTAAAGCTGTAACGTCCAGGCAATCGTGGGCGAAGATGATATTGTCCGGGTGCCTGTACCAGTCATCGCCCGTGGGCACGATGATGTCGGCAATCAGGTCCCCCACTTCCAGGTGAGCGGGCTGGCGATTGGCTCTGGGCGGAAAATTGAGTGTATAGAGCTTCGTATCGAAGCCCAGGCACTCGACTCGGCCCAGATGTTGAGAAGTCTTTTCGTCCACTGTGAAGCCGGCTTCTTCGTAGGCGCGCAGTTCTTCATGCCAGAACTCGCGAAGCACTTCTTGCAAAAGAAGCATATGCGGCTCCATGCGCCACATCTCGGTGGTTTGCATGTAGGACAAAGACGGGACGAACTCCCAGCTTTCTTCGCCGTATATAACATCGAACTGGTGCGTATATGCCCAGGAGGTCATCAAGACGCTCAACCAGATAGCGTTGTCGCGATAAACCTTGGCGTAGCTCTTCTTGAACCAATCCTGCCAATCTTCAAAAGAGTCATATTGGCCGGAGCGTTTGTTAAGCCCGTCGCGCCATTCTTTCTCATCCGGTGTGGTGTCTTCCGCGTGAAAGAATTCCGCCCAATAAGCAGTTACAATCGCCTGTTCGAGAAGCAAGGGCTCTGTGCGCCCGACCTGCTGCTGCCAGAGCAACTGAACGGCTTTGAGAGTCTCTTCGCAGCGCGAATAGGGGTTGGACTCTCTTAGATCAGGGCGATGCCTGACCCAATCAATACCGGCTCGAATTAAGAACGCTGGATGCATAGTCAGATAAGACTATATCAACTGTTCGGGCTCTTGGTATCTTTCAAGCCTGGATAGCGCCCATCTATGAATCTTCACACTCTGACCCGGCGCTGGAAATCACCGTCAAATCGGCGTGATGCGACCATTCCATGAGTGAACCGTCGTAAACAGGCAAGATTTGTCCCGTGGCTAGCTCGTATAGCAGGGAAAAAGTGGCTGCCCTGACGCCCACCTCGCAATAAGAAGCCTTAACATTCGAACGGATGCCCTCGGATTCTAAGAGGCGCAAAAATTCCTCCTTGCCGATGAACTTTCCGTCGCTGGCGAAAAACTTGTCGAACCAGATATTCACCGACCTGGGCATGCGCCCCATGCGAGGCTGATAGTCATAAAGTCTGCCTTGAAACTCGAGCGGCGAGCGCGTGTCGACGAGAATAGGTTCAGTGCCGCCGTCTTCTTCGAGAACTTGTTTCACATCCGCAAGCTCGATTCTTCTTTGCGGTTGGAGTAAAACTTTGAATTTCTTGTTTCTCGCTTTGATTGTTTCCGGTGAAACGACTTCTGTGGAAACATCACCCTTTATTTGAAGCCAGGCATTGTAGCCGCCATCGAGGATGAAAACCTTCTCAATGCCGAAGTAAAGCAACATCCACGCGACACGACCTTCGCGCCCTTTCGATGCGATGCCACCGGAATATACTACGACAGTGCCATCATTAGTAATACCAAGATCGCCGAGCGCGTTTTCGATTTTTTCGATTGAATCAACGTTGAGATTTCCCCAGTAGCCCGGTTCGAACAATGTAGACTTGGCTGTTGACGGGGCTTTCGAGCACCATTCAAACCACTGATTAGAAATCGCCGCAGGAATATGCCCTTCCGAAAATTCCAATTCTTCGCGAGTGTCGAGAAGAACAACATCATTTTTTTCGGCAAGAAACTGTTTCAGTTGCGCAGGAGTTATGAGGTGGATTTCTTGTTGCATTGATTTCCGCTTGTCGTGGCTACTTGGGCATGTCGGCGGCACGTATGCCGCCCCTAAAGTTTAGAGCAAGCACTCCGTCGCTGCCATTCTACCTTTCTGCCTGTTTCAAAAGTATTGCACCTCATTACGACACAGCGAGGCGCATGGGTGTATTCAATGCGACCCCACGTAAACCCGTCGACACATGGCGTCATCTCTACATTACTTTAGCGGTTTTGGCGGGGAGTCGATTTGTTTTCCTGATCAAGTTTTGGAATGCTGAAATATTCTCGGCGTACTCAGGATTTCTTTCTAATTCGTCCAGACTTGCTTCCAATCTTTGACTCCAATTCAATTCGCCTGCCGCACCTGGTTCGTTAAATCTCTGCTTTGTTCCAAGCAAGTCGGTGATCATAAGAAGAGCCAGCCAGCACGGGCTTTCCATCAGTGTCTTGAGAAACGTTTTGTGCAGCTCGGGTGTGAAAGTGAGCGGTGGATTTTCTTCATCGAGACCAAGAAAACGCATCAAGCGTTGAACTTCTTTCCACCCTTCGTCGCCGTCTGGTCCGTGCCACCATTCGACTAAGCGCTCGTAATATGCTTTCAGCGGTTCGTGATCGTGTGTTCCATATGTTCCCAAGCTGAGAGGCTGCATTTCCTCACTGGGATTGAATTCACGGGTTTCTTCATCACGCTCGAAAATGGGAATCGCGAAGCCGGCCATGCCCAATTCTCTCAGCAGTGGGCGGACGTATTTGGGAACGACGCCGAGATCTTCTGCGACGATCCATGCACCGCCGGATGCATCCATTACCATCTCGAGGAAAACTTTGCCTTCCTTCTCGTTCAGTTTTGCATCTTCACTTTTTTCATCCGCGCGGGGAAGGAACTGCGGAAGATTGCCGCCTGTCTTCTCTTCGGCTTCTTTTTCAGTCAGCTCGGTGAATTCCCAATTGCGCTCGGGGATCCATGGGAAAGAATAAATGCGGAAAAATCCCAATACGTGATCGATGCGGAAGTCGTTGAATATCGATGTCGCTTTGCCGATTCTCTGGCGCCACCATTGATAGTTGTCGGCTTTGTGTTTCTTCCAAGCATACAGTGGAACACCCCAGTTCTGTCCCCATTTCTGTGTGAATGGGTCGCCCTGGAAATATGCTTCCGGCGGTGCGCCGCCCGACCACTCCAGATCGAATAAATCTCTTTGTGCCCACACGTCAGCGCTGTATCTGCTGACACCGAATGGGATATCACCCATAAGGCGAACGTTTTTCTCGTCTGCATACTTTCTGACCGCTTGCCACTGTTCGAAGGCTTGCCACTGGACGAATTCGTAGTAGCTGATAAGCCGTTCGAAGTCAGCCTTTTGAGGGCTCTTTGCTATCCAGGCAATGGCTTGTTTTGGATCTCTGAAATCTTCTTGCCATTCAGTCCAGACACTGCTGCCGCCGTGGTGGTTTACGAGCGTGCGGAAGAGCGCATAGGGGATCAGCCAGCGTTCGTTTGCTTTGCGAAATTCTGCAAAGCGTTTGATCTCGGCTGAGTTATTCTCATCACGCTTGAAAGAATCGAAGGCAATGCGCAAAAGCGCATGCTTAAGGGCTTTCACCTCGTCGTATTTGACCGGTCCTTCGTTCAATCTGTGACGTACTAATTCAGTAACGACCGAATGAAAATCCTCGTTGTTCAACCATGGTATCGCTTGTGGTGTTACCGTCATCAGCGTAGGGTCGAGTGCGACAGAGCTGATTGCAGAATACGGGCTATGATCTCCGCCCGTTTCATTGATGGGCAAAGTCTGCAGCTCACCTATTTCATGGCGGGCGCAGAAGTCGATGGCTTGCCTGACGGCGGTCGTGTCGCCGACTCCGAGGTCGTCGCTGTGACGCAGAGCGAATACGGGGACTAAGATTCCTGCAAGTTTTTTCTTCGGATCTATTCTCATGGCAAATTTCCCGGCAGATCAGTGGATCTTTTGTGTGGAAGGTCAGACACCAATTCGCTCGAAGACTATATTTATGTTCTTCAAGTACTCGTTAGGATCGAAACAGGCAGCGATTTCCTCTTTGCGAAGATGTTTGGTCACTGATGGATCGTTGAACAGGTATTCTTTGAAGCTACCGTTGTCTGAGTTCCACGCTTTCATGGCATTGGATTGCACCAGCTTGTACGCGTCTTCTCTGCTCAGTCCCTTGTCGATCAGCTTGAGCATTACTGCTTGCGAGAAAATCACGCCGCCGAAGACATCGAGATTGCGCGCCATATTTTTCTCGTACACGACAAGTCCGCTCATTATCTTTGTGAAGCGTGCCAGCATGTAGTCGAGAAGAATCGTGGAATCCGGAATGATCACTCTCTCGACTGAAGAGTGGCTGATGTCGCGCTCGTGCCAGAGCGGAATGTTTTCCAGGGCGGCCATGGCGTTGCCGCGCAGAATGCGAGCCAGTCCAGTGATGTTTTCCGAGCCTACAGGATTGCGTTTGTGCGGCATTGCCGACGAACCCTTTTGTCCGTGCGAGAAAGGCTCTTCTACTTCCAGCACATCGGTGCGCTGCAAGTGTCTTATTTCAGTGGCGAACTTCTCCAGGGAAGAACCTATTAATGCCAGGGTGAAAAGATACTGCGCATGCCTGTCTCGCTGGATTATTTGCGTGGAGATCTTGGCAGGCGTGAGACCGAGAATCTCACAGGTGAGCTTTTCAACTTCCGGCGAGATGTTCGAGAACGTGCCGACAGGACCGCTTATCATGCCCACCGATATATTTTCGATTGCGTCGTCAAGCCGTTTTTGGTGGCGTCTAACTTCTTCCAACCAGACGCCGAGTTTGAAGCCAAATGTCAGTGGCTCAGCATGAATGCCATGCGAACGCCCAATCTGCACCGTACCTTTGTGCTTGCGGACCTGCCCGAGAATGGCTTCGTGCAATTGATCCAACTCATGGCGCAGCATCTTACCAGCGCGCTTCATATTGATGGCAAGCGCTGTGTCAATGACATCGGAGCTGGTCAAGCCAAGGTGGATAAATCGAGAGTTCTCGCCGACATTCTCATTGACGTTGGTGAGGAAAGCGATAACGTCGTGCTTCACCTCTTCCTCGATTTCCTTGATCCTCTCGACATCGAATTTTGCCTTCGATTTGATGTCGGGAAGTGCTTGGGCCGGGATGGTGCCGAGCTTTACTTGCGCTTCGCAGACGGCTATTTCAACTTCAAGCCAGGTCTGAAACTTAGACTGCTCCGTCCAGAGCGCGCCCATTTCCTTGCGAGTGTAACGGTCAATCAATGCAAAAACCTCGGCTTCCGCCTTTGCAGGCCTGTGTAGGGAACGACCGCTATTTTACGACGTCGATCCGCAAGCCGCACTTCAAACAACTTCAAACTTGGTTGTCATTGGACACCGGCGCAAACATTCGTATGGGAGGCGTATACGCCTGCCTGGCAAGAAGCCGAATGCGGCTACCCTACAATCTGAGACGCGCTAGAATAACGGCTGTTTATCCGGGAGCCCAGGAGATTAAATCGAATGTCCCCACTTACTGACGGTCGCGTGCTTCTGCCTGTCGATGTCACTCATCCGACAAAGGATCTAGCCGAAAGGCTGGAGCAGATTCTGCCTTTGTCCGGCTTGAAGGCGCACCTCCTTTCAGTCCGGGAGGAATTGCCTTCTTACGAGCGGTTGCTGGAGACGGTTGCGGATTTCCCGGATGACGTCCAGCACACTTTCGATACCAAGGCGAAAAAAGTGCTCGACGGCGTTGCCGCTAAGCTTTCCGAAAAGGGCGTGGAGGTCACCCAGGAGTTGGTCGCCGGTCCGGCCGCTTCCATGATCGAAAAAGTTGCTCAGGACGAGAAATTCTCGTTCACCGCCCTGGCGCCCGGAGCGCACTCCAAAGTCGAGCTTTTCTTCCTGGGTTCTACCACGCTGAGAGTGGCAAAACATTGTCCTGGAATGATTCTTGTCCTGCGCGATGCTCCGGAGACGGGAGCGCTTTCCAACGTGGTCATAGGATTGGATGGTTCCGAAAAATCCAAAGCTGCAATGACCCAGGCGATCAAAAAGTTCAATCTGGCAGAGCGCGGTGTGAAGATAGTCTTGTGCAGCGTGTCATTCGTGCCGACCGCTCTCACCTTCGTATCGCCGGTCGAATTCATCGCCGCCATCGAGACAAACGCCAACCTTGCGGCAGAAACAATTCTTGCCGATGGGGAAAAGATGGCAGTCGATCTCGGCGTGAAACAAGAGAACATCGAATTGATGATGCGGCATGGCGACCAGTCCAATGAGCTTTTGCAGGCTGCCAAAACAAGAAGAGCCGGCTTGTTGGTGATAGGAGCGCAAGGTCACTCAGGCGTCCAGCATTTCTTGCTGGGCAGTGTTGCTCAGCGCGCAATCATGCACGCACCATGCCCGGTGGCGGTGGTTCGAAACTGAGTCTTATCTTGGAGAAGGCAAGGGAAAGTGTCGAAGTTCTTCCTCTCTGTCATTTGCATCACCGCATTGAACATGCTGCTTTCGTCGCCTGCCTTGGCGCAGGACGGCATGGCCGCAGAACAGGCCCGCGAGAGGCAAGAACTAGAGGATATGCGGCAGGAAGTCGGCGACATCAAAGGCACCATAAATGATGCTATGCGCCAGATGACCGAACTGAACAATCAGATGAAGGACCAGAAGTATTTCGAGGTTCATCTTTTCGCTAAGGAGTCCAACGTAAAAGTCGCTTCGGATGTGCAAATCTCTGCACTCACATACAATGGAAAGTTGCCCGGGCCGGAATTGCGCTTCAATCAGGGTGACCGAGTGCGTTTGGTATTGCACAATGAATTGAAGTATCCGACCAGCCTGCACTTCCACGGCATGATTCTTCCTGGTTCGGTCGATGGTTTGCCGCGCCCGGACTCCGGCATTGTCAAAGCAGGCACGACCTATGCGTATCAATTCATCGCCAACCAACCAGGAACTTTCTGGTATCACCCTCAAATAATTCACGGCGATCAAAAAGCGCGGGGGCTTTTCGGCGCGCTAGTTATTGAACCTAAGGGCAATCGAACTCAGCGCGCCGATACGCCGGACAAAGATGTTGTATTGGTGATCGGCGATATGAAGGCGGAATTTCGCAGCCGTGAGGGTAAGCAGCCCGAGGCAGCAAGAGCGGATGGCAAAACAACGGATGCGGCCAGTCAATTGCTTGCCAATTCTCAGATGCGAACTTTTGCCGCGATATCGTCAGGTGACAGACGAACAGATGTGCATACTTTCTATTTGATCAACGGCAAGAGCGCACCACTGGCGCCACCAATCGATGTGCGCCGTGGTCAAAGAGTGCGCATTCGTATTGTCAATAGCGGGCATACTGCTGTGCCCATGCATCTGAGCGGGCACCGTTTTGAAGTGCTGGCCAGGGACGGCAGTGATTTGCTTGAGCCTCATGTCTACAGAGACACCGTCACTGTATCGCCCGGAGAGAGAGTAGATCTTGAATTTACCGCTGACAATCCTGGACTGTGGGCGCTGGCATCGGAAGTATTCGAGCAAGCGTCACGCGAGGGAAGGACTCCGGGCGGCATCGCTTGCATAGTTCGTTATACCGATATTCTCGAGCCGTCGCTGCAAAACAACCAGCGGCCTTGATATGAAAATTGTATGCGCCCATCAAAAATTGGTCGTATACAAGGCGGTTCTACGAAACCGGTGTCGGATTGCCGCGCCTACGGGATGAGCCGAATTCCGGCAGGCGAAAATCGCCGCAAACGATCGTCAAATAGATTGTGGTCACTAAAGCCAAAGTCACTGTCGGAAGGCATCCACCCACGGTTGGATCCATGCGCGCGTTTTCGACTAAGGCAGAAATTGATGACTTGAAAAAGTAATAGGCGACGATCGTGACGACAGGAAAGACGACCTTAAGCGCCTGATTCCTGCTGGTTCCGACCGCTGCGGTTGCGCCGGCGACGACCATGCAGAAGCATGCGAGAGGAGTAAGAATCTGATCCCAAAAACTTCCGTCAAGGAGATCATGTTGATGTGCCGTGAGGCCAGGTGTATTGTGGTATGCCGTGAGCTTTACCAGCGGAAGTTTTGTCGGCCGAGTTCTATTGGCGTTGAGCTCTGCCGTGAGATCTTTCATTGATGGCACAACCAGCTTTTGGAACTTGAACACCTGGTTCTGTGTTTCGCTCTGTAGATTGTATGTCGTTCCATCTTGGAGAATCCATTTTCCCCGCCACCAGAGACCATTTGGGGCGTGCGTGATTTTCATGACAGTTTTGTCTTGTGGTTCGATCAAAACCACGTTTTTCAGCTGATCGCCCTTGTAGTTGCCGACGTAGAGAATTTGCTTGGCTTTGCCGTCTTTACCCATCTGTTCGCGAGTCAGGCAAGTTTGTCCAAGCGGCAATTCACTCTTGTACAAACCGAGCAGCCAGAGTTTACCTGCGCTTTCCGTGGCGGTTGGCACGATATATTGCGCTAGTGCGAAGTAGGCAATCGACGCAAGAAGACCGATCAAGAGCGGGGTTCTGATAATGCGCGCAAAGCTGTATCCACAAACGCGCAAGTAGAGAAGTTCCTTTCTCATGCTCATGCCCATCACCACAACGCTTGCAAGAAGTACTGCTGCAGGAAGCGAGTACATGATGATTTCCGGAATCGCCAGGAACAGTTGAAGCATTCCAAAATGCAGAGGAATGCCAAAAATAGTCATCATCTCGAAGATGTATTGAAGTTTGTCCGAACCAAGCCAAACTGCCACCACCATGGTCAGCAGGAATGCAAGTGGTGGCATGAACTCTTTGAATAGTAGGCGGTCGAGTAGTTGCAGATAAAAACCTGTTTTATTTGAACGCCTAATTATAGAGAAACTTCACTCATTGTAAAGTGGCGAAATGGTCACATTGACATGGACTGTTTGTTAATAATGGGAGGTGCTTGTCATGCGCTAACTTCTTCCTCCCGCCTGCTAATATTTATTTGTTAATGGGGGAGTTTTTTGGAGGAGATGGCGTTGAGAAAGTCGAAATTGACGCTTTTACTGCTAGTAGCAGTTGGATTTATTACTGCCGGTATGGCTTATGCGGGCGGATGCTGCGGTTGTGGTGGTCATGACAACAATGATCAGTTCAAGTCTGCTGCTCAATCGCAAATCTTGTATACGAGCTTTATTCAAAGAGTAACTGGCGTTCAACAAGGCGGAGCACAGCTGTTTTAGTTCTTAGCTGTCTTTGAGAAAAACGTCTGCAGCTTGTTGTAGACAGTGTCATTAGATAAAAACTGAACTCTGCCGGTTAATATGCCGGCCTTGTCATACGGTGCTCTTCTGGCTATTCGGCCTGTCGGTTCAATGATTACCGACGGGCCGGTTTTTACTAGATATACAAAATACCTGTTATTTTCTACGGCGCGCAAAACAGCCACAGCCAGCATCTGCTCGCCCATCATCCATCCGAACGTGCCGCGGAACCAGGTTCTGTCTCCCAGGTCCAGCAACAATTCGCCGCCAGTGCGGACGCTTGCTGAAGTGTGGTCGGGCGAAATCACTTCGAAGCAAACAAGCGGTGCAACCTTTCCATACTTGGTCCTGAATACCGACGGTCGAGTGTCCGCCACAAAGTTGCTGTTGCCCACCATTCCTTTTCCAAAGTCGCTATCCCAGACAATAGGAAGCTGGCGGAACGATGCGGGAATATATTCGCCGAATGGCACCAGATAACGCTTTCTGTATACGTCCTTGCTCATGCCGTGTGCATCGAATTTGTACATAGAGTGCGATCTGCCGCCCAGACGAGCTTCGGATAGCCCGCCTACAAAAACTTCACTGTCGAGATAGTGGGCCATCTTCTCAAAGGTGTTGCGCAAGATGTCGTTCTTGTCGAAATAGTAGTCCGATGCCGGCCACGCGACGATACCCGAAGGTGCCTGGGAAGCCAGTTGGACGGCTTGCAATTGAATCTCGAACTCACCATCGCCTTTGACTTTGGCGACATCAGTCTGCAAAACGGAAACCGGCACATCCGGTGAAAGTTTTGTATGCACTAAATTCCATGAGCCTGCCATGTACATCAAGGTCAGGCCAATCGCTGTCACCATTGCAGTTTGAACGGCAAGGTCTTTCGAACCCATGCTCAAGTGCGGGACCTTGATGCGAGTGAAAAAGGTCAATGCTACGCAAGCGACAACGACGTTTGCGAAGACAATAATCCACTCGAGTCCGACACCGCCGATGATGGTGGCAATTTGAATGATGGGTAGTTGTTTATATTGCGTATACTCGAGCATTGCCCATGGAACGCCGAGCAGATCGTAAGCGTTGCCGATCTTGTTGTTGCAGATTACCCATAGAAGAGGAAGTGCAAAAAACGCGGAAACTTTCCAATAACCATCGCATTTTTGTACCGGCGAGATGCAAGCTGCTACAGGCAGCCAGTAAGCAACTGCCGAGAAGAAGGCAACCAACAATGTGTGATGGCAGGTCTCGAATAGGTAGCAAGTCGTCGTGATTGAAAGACTGGTTGTATCGTCGACACCCATCCAAGACAGGGGGTGGATGCCCGTGTACCAGGCGAAAAACACGAGGTGATAACCCAGACCGAAAAGGGCTCCACGGAAGGCTGCTTCGCGCGTCGAATTGCTTGTATAAATGAGCATAAAGAGGGGAGCAAGCGCGAACCACGCCAGGTACCATTGGCCGAACCCAGGCGCCGACAAAGCGAGCACAGCGCCCGACACCAGGGACAGATCCAGAAATCCCCATGCACTCGGCCGGCGGTTGGGCTTTTTGCCGAATGGGCGCGAAACCTGCGGCTCATCTAGGCAGGTGAGCTTTGATTTAAGAACTTTTCTTTGCGTGATCTGCATGGAGCCTGGCAGCGCCGGCTGCCAGCCGGCTTTTGAACTCGGTGATCTTAACGACGCTTAAGCTAATCGGACCTGGCGACTGTTTCGCAACAAGGCAATCAGCAAAATCGGTCCGAAATCCCGAAATTAGGATTATTCGACCCGATGTAGCAGATCATGACATGTGGTCATTCTTCTTTCAATCCAATCGCTGTGACCTTAGAGGTTTTTACAGCCCGGCAAACTTTGATTTGCTCGTTTGTGTCGTTCGGCTAACAGATCAATTGCCGTTCAGGGGCATAAGCGAAGCTGGCCAATCATAATCAAATGCAGCCAGCGCAGGGCGCTGGAAAATTTGATAATCGGCCGTTCCACCAATCTGCAAAACTGCAGCGGTTGTTTTCAGCAAATGATTGGCCTGTTTCTTGAGATGCGGGTGTTCGCCTTTGATCATGCGGCAAAGTACAGGCAGAGAGTCAATCGCAGACGGCAAGTGAAACTCTGTCACATGGGCAATATGCTCTTCGCCCAATTTGTGCTGTTTGAGACCGCGATGAGCGATCGACTCAATCAGATTTACATCATTGAACTCGGTAGCGCTAAGGCTATTTATGCTGATATGCCTTCCGGGGCTGAGAGAGATCTTTCCGCCTGCGGTTTGGATGCTGACTGAATCCTTATGGGTGTCGTCGAGATCATAAATGGAAACAGCTGAATCCGTTGCG
>JAYRNY010001131.1:0-2234 GCA_041911975.1 bacterium
ATACTCGGCAGGGCGCCTGAGCAATGCTTTTACTCTTGATTTCAATTCCCCTAGATTAAACGGCTTGGTCAGATAATCGTCAGCACCGCCATCAAGACCGGAAACCTTGCTGTCGATGCTGCTTTTTGCCGTAAGCATGATGACGGGGGTTGATTTGCCTGCATCCCGCATCTTTTTCAAGACATCTATGCCCTCCATTGAGGGCAGATTCCAGTCCAGAATCACCAGGTCGTATTCAAGCGTTTCCAGCCTGTCCCAGCCGTCGGCACCGTCGCCGACGCTTTCCACCGTGTAATGCTCCTGCTCGAGCATATCTACGACACTCTGCGCCAATAATGCGTCATCTTCTACCAGGAGGATTTTTGCCACGGGTTGACTCTTTTGCCGTTTTATCAGGTTCGTACCCTGTCGCCGGGATTACCGGCCATGGGCACTATAGCAGCCTGAGTGCAATTCGCAAATGGTCGAACCCGGTTGTCCTATCGATGTCCAACCACCGCCCTATTGTGTTGCTACAACCCACCCTTGCTGAGGAAACGACAATGGGCGCACAGTACGAACTTTCAACCAATTTGGACTCCATTGCTGACACATACAAATCCACTCCTCTTTTTGAAAATGCCTATGATTCAATGCAACTGGGCTACGACATACAGACAAGCCCCACATCCTCGCAATATCTGCCTTCAATCATGATTGCTGACTGTTCAGGCTCCACTTCTGGATCGGCAAAGGATCAACAGGTTTTGGACGCGGTGGAATCACTCTATTCGAATACGTATTCAAGCCAAAGAAGCGACATCGATGGATATGACGACAAAGGCACATTCTGGAACGGAAGAGACGGCCAAGTCACCCGTGATTCTATTCGCGAATATCTTGCCGAGGCTGAAACCTATCCGGAAACCAGGTATGCGTCTGGAAAAGGGATGGGAGGCACTGTCGCCACCGACAAAGCAACTCGATATCCAGACGAGCTTATTGAAAAACTGAAAACAATTGATGAAAACTGGGATTCGCAGGCTATGGAGAAGTTGAAGAATTCATCAGGCAATTTGACATGGTCGTCTGTCGATTCCGGAAAGAAAGAATTGTGGCAAGACATCGACCAGTCGACACGTCTTGAGCGGATCGAACGATATCATGGCGACATGGAATCAATTGATTCTATTGATAGATCTAAGCGATCTGAAACCGACTGCCCGAGAAGTTATCTGAGTGTTTCAGTGACGGATGCTGCCACTGTGAGAAAAGGTGAGGGCCCATATCAATCGGCTGAGAGACTCCTTTCTTTGGACGGACAACCGGCCAATCATGAAGATGTTTTGGCACTTGCGCACGCCCTGGCAGGCCAATTTACTGAGGATCAACAAGCCGCCGGAGCGAGCGGAGACCTGGCCGGTCTTAGAGTCAGGACGCAGCTCGTGAGCAATGAAAATCAACTCGCGATTCTGGCTCGAATCAGTGATCCAACACTTCGTGAGAGAGTCGCGTCCATCATGTTGTGGTGCTAGGAGGCAGGTAACGCCGCTATCTGGCGGCACAAAATTTCCAGCAAGGGAGAAAGCCCACCGTCCCTCCGGTGGGTTTTCTGCATTTGCTTTTCATTTGCAATTGATAGGTTGAAAAAGATCGTGGACTTCTTTTGTATCTTTGATTCGTTCGAGATCAAAGTCGATATTGGCAAGAACTTCCTTTATCTCGGCTGATCTTTGAATATTGAGATAGCATCCTCGGCATCAGATTTGCTTCAATCGTTTTGCAACTCGATAACAAGTCTCCCTTAAATTACAGTCATTGCCCTCTCTCCCCAGCGAATTGGAGTTCCGTCACCTTCTAGAACTCAACCCGAGACGGGCAACACTTTTAGGGACAGGATGAAGGAAATCGGCGCGCAAGCGCCTTTTTCTTTTTGTGCTTTGCATTCTCGTTTGCTTCAGTGCGCGCGTTTGGCGGCAGCAGGAATAGCAGTGAGTTTTATAACTCGATAACATCAGGCTATTACATTTCTGTCTCAGGCACAGCAGTTTTTACCAGTCCCCGGAGTTGCATAAAATGGGTCACGAAGCGAGGCTAAAGGAGCCTGCCGAGCGCAGCGAGAACAAGGACAAAAACGCCGACAATTCGAGTAAAGTATCAAACGAAGCTCAGGATGAGATGCGTCGTCAGAGTTTGGAAAAGAAAAACTCAAAAACAGCGAAAACTGATGCTAACGCAGAGTACCTCGATTTCAG
>JAYRNY010001132.1:0-5691 GCA_041911975.1 bacterium
ATCCTGCCCAAGAACAGGCAAAAGTCCATAGATAAACGGGCGAGCGTCGCACTTGTCAACATCTTTGGAGACATTGAGCATGGCGCCGGACAGGGAAGATGCCTTTACCAAAAGGGCCTCTTCGTTGATTTCACCGATGCGCCCCGGGGCGAATTCCACCTCCTTGATGGAATACTCCTGGCAAAGCAGCACATCCAGGACCGCGTCGCCGACGATGGCGCCGAATTCGGCGGACGTGACGTTGCCGGTCACGAAGTAAATCATCACTTTGGGAATGTTTCTGCCCAAAGACACGTGCAGGATGCCGGTCACCTTTTCCAGGCTCAAAAACTGCATCACATTGAAGATGGTGCCTTCTCGTACTGATGTGATGTGAAAGTTGATAGCCAAGGATGCGAAATTACCTGAAAATTTGTAGGATGAGCCAACTTGCAGGAAGTTGGAGCCGGCACGGTCAGCGAAAGCGTCAGGACAATAAAGATCCGCTTTTTAAATTATATATTTCCCGAAATCTAATTGGCCGGTTCTAGATTGAGCTTGACCGTCAGCGCTTTGCGAACAACTTCGCGATCGTCGAAGTGGATGGTCTTGTCAGCCAGGATTTGGTAGGTTTCGTGGCCTTTTCCGGCAATCAGGATGACATCTTTGTCGCCGGCCGATTCAATAGCCATGTGAATCGCCTGGCTGCGGTCTGGCTCGACCTGAACGTCCTTCATCCTTTTGATGCCGGCAAGAATATCGGCGATTATCTGCTGGGGGTCCTCGGTGCGAGGGTTGTCCGAGGTCACGAAGACCTTGTCGGCGAGGTTTTCCGCAATTTCGCCCATCTGGGGTCGTTTTGAATTGTCTCTGTCGCCGCCGCAGCCGAAGACGACGTAGAGCGTCCCGCCCGGAGGCACGAGCTTGCGAGCTGCCTTGAGAACATTGTCAAGTCCGTCGGGCGTGTGAGCGTAATCGACCAGGCAGAGCGGCTGAGCCAGGCTTTCATTCTTGCGTCCGGAGACGCGAACGATTTCAAAACGCCCGGCCACGCCTTCGAATGTCTCTATGGCCGCTTTCAAATCGGAGCGTTCGATGCCTTCGTTGAGGCAGATAGCCAGTGCAGCCATGGCGTTGTAGACGTTGAAAACGCCGTTGAGCTTGAGGCTGATTTCCATCGGACCCGCCGGAGTCGCCAGTTCCAGGCGCGTGCCGTTGAAGTCGAAATCGGCTTTCACCGCCCGCACATCGGCAGTTTCGTTCCACCCGTAAGTGAGTACCCGCACGGATTTATCGACTGCTTTCACAAACTCAGGTGCCAGCGCGTCGTCCAGATTAATGACGGCAGCTTTGGTGTTTTGCACACTCTCGGAGAGCTGGCTGAAGAGCAGCCGCTTGGACTTCCAGTAATGGTCCATGGTCTTGTGGAAGTCCAGGTGGTCCTGCGTGATGTTGGTCAGGCAGGCGGATGCGAACTGGCAGCCGTCGACTCTCTTGAGGGCCAGCGCGTGGCTGGAGACTTCCATTGCCACATGGCTCAAGCTGCGGGACACCATAGAGGCGAGCAATTCCTGCAGATCGGACGCCTGGGGGGTTGTGAACTTCAAGTCTTCATATTGCTTGTCGCCGTCCTGGCGGGTCCAGCGGGCCCCCAGGGTGCCGATCAGACCAACTTTCTTGCCGGCTTTTTCCAGCAAGTGTTCGACCATATGTGTGGTCGTGGTCTTGCCGTTTGTGCCGGTGACGCCAATGAGGCGCAGCTTTGTCGACGGTCGATCGAAGAAATAATCGGAAGCTTTAGCCAGCGCCAGCCGTACATCGGGCACGACGGCAAACGGCGTGGAGAGAGCCGATTCATCAGCCGGGCGTTTCTCCGAAATGACGAGCGCCGCGCCCTTCTTGAGCGCGTCTTGAATGAATGCATTGCCGTCCTGTTTCTGCCCTTCGATGCAAAAGAAAGCATCACCAGGCTCGACAAGACGCGAGTCATAACGAACGCCCTTGATGGCGGACTTTTCACCGGCTGCGCCCGTTGCCATCAAAACCGAGACTTCGCCCGCAAAGGACGTCTTCAACTGTGAGAGAAAATCATCCAGCGGCTTGACTGCTGGCTCGGTTTGTTGCGTCAACAAGGTCTGGCCTTAAAGGCTGCGGGACATTTATACAGGATAAACGGAGATCAGCTGACGACCACGTTGTGCTTCGAATTTGACAACGCCATCAGCTGCTGCGTAGAGCGAATCATCGCCGGCCACTCTTACGTTGGCGCCTGGATGAAAGCGAGTGCCGCGTTGTCTGACCAAGATATTGCCGGCGGTTACTAATTCGCCGCCGTATCTCTTAACACCAAGGCGCTTGGGCTGACTATCGCGCCCGTTTCTTGTCGAACCTGCCCCTTTTTTATGTGCCATGACAAATCACCTTTGTTCTGTGTCCATGCCGGTCTTGATAGACCGACTATTCTGCTTTTTTCTTGGCTGCGGGTTGGGCAGCTTTCGGCTTAGATTCTTTCTTTTCAGCTTTGGCCTTTGCTTCTTTCTTGGGCTCGGCTTTGGCTTTCGGCTTGGAGTTCTCGTCAGCTTTGGCGAGTTCCTTGTCGTTCAATTTGATCGATTCAATAAGAATGCGAGTGTAGTGTTGGCGATGCCCTTGTTTTTTGCGGGTGCCTTTCTTTGGCTTCATGTGATAGACGATGATCTTCTTGTTCTTGTCGTGACCAAGAATTTTGCCTTCCACTTTGGCGCCTTCGATGAACGGCTTGCCGACTGTGGACTTGTCGCCATCAACGAGCATCAAGACACGCTCGAATACGAATTTGTCGCCGGCCTTGCCTTCCGTCAGATCGACGTCTACAAAGCGGCCTGCTTCCAATTGAAATTGCCTTCCAGAGGCTTCTACGATGGCAAACATTGTCGTCTCCAAAAGATAAAACATCGCCCCAGCATTTCAGTGGGCGTCACGCCGCGTGCCCCGTGTGGGGACTCGGGCGATAAGGAATAGTACCAAATATAAATTGGGTCGTCCAAGCTTACGTAAATTGTCTTAAGCTTTATGTGATGGACTGTTTCGCGTCGCAAAGCCGGATGTAATGAGAAAACCCCGACTGTGTCAGGGTCTTGGCAGGTTCGAATCGGTCTACTGCAGTTTGAAGCGGGCGGTCATCATGAAAGGCTTTTCACCAGAAGTGCTGCAAGAACGGGCGTTAGACTTTTAGCAAGTATCAAGAGGATGGGGGCATGAGCGAAGGCAACGAAGCCGAATTGGGCAGAAGCAAGTACGGCTCGACACCGCAGGAGCATCTGCGCCACCTTTTGACGATTGGCTGGAGTCCGAAGAGCCCGCTTATACTTAAGTATGTCGCCGAGAATCGGCTGCAGCGTGAGCTGTCTGAATGGAACGAGCTCGCAAACGATGCTGCCGCGCGCCAAACTGCCGGCAAGAAATAAAGTGTGAGATTGCATCAATAATTGTGCAATTTCCATTAAACATTTTAAGGATCCGTCCAGATGCTAATAAAATTGCCGGTCTGATTCCCAAAATCTTTTGGAGTGATTGCGTCTATGTTGCAAGTTGGAAAAAGAGCTCCGGACTTTGATATGCCCTCGACCAAGGACATGAAAGGTCTCAAAGAAAACGTACGCCTGGCCGATTACAAAGGCAAATGGTTGGTTGTTTTCTTCTACCCCCTGGATTTCACGTTCGTTTGCCCGACCGAAATCACAGCGTTTGATAAGAGATACGACGAGTTCAAGAAAGCCGGAGCCGAAATCCTGGCTATCTCGACCGACAGCGTATACAGCCACCGCGCCTGGATCCAAACCCCTGAAGACAAGGGCGGACTCGGACCGGTCAAATTCGTTCTCGCTTCCGACATCACCAAAGACGTCAGCCGCGACTACGGCGTATTGATGGAAGACAAAGGCATCGCATTGCGCGGTCTCTTCATTATCGATACCGATGGCAACCTCCAATATCAAGTCGTCCACAGCCTCAACATCGGACGTTCGGTTGATGAAACTTTGAGAGTTCTCGAAGCTTTGAAGACCGGCGGACTTTGCGGCGCTGACTGGAAGCCAGGCCAAAAGCCTCTCACCGTCTAATATCGGCGAGTTGAAATTTTGCGGACCGCTCCACATGGGGCGGTCTGTCTTTTTTTTGATTTATGGGCGCCACATGCGCCTCCCTCACGAATCATGCGGCTTCGCAACAGTTAAATAACCGGCGACATCTGGACGTGGAGCGATACAATAATCTCTTGTATTTTGACGTAATCTGATGCATGCGGGTCGCCGAGTATTCCCGAGTTGCATCAAGGGCTTGTCACTTGCCGTGCACGCCCGATCCGAGCTAAGACCTAAAGGAGGTTCTGATGCCACTTCGTATGGATGCTGCCCTGCCTTCGATTGAAGGAGGCACCGAGTGGTTCAACAGCCCGCCCATCAAGAATGATGAGTTGAAAGGTGTTCCGGTGCTTATCCATTTTTGGGCAATTAGCTGCGGGATTTGCAAAGAATCTCTGCCGGAAATTTCCGGTTGGCTCGATAAATACGGCAGCAAAGGTTTGAAGATAGTATCCGTGCACATGCCAAGGCAAGAATCGGATACCAACATTGACGCAGTCAAGGAAGCGATCAGCGAATACGAAGTGAAACAGCCGTGCGTCGTCGACAACTGGCATGAAATCACGGACGGGTTTGAAAACAAATACGTCCCGGCCTTCTACCTCTTCGATGAAGACGGCAAGATGCGCCAGTTCAACGCTGGAGAAAAAGCGGCCAAGCTGGTCGAATCGGCCATCGAGCGAGTCATGAACGCATACACGGAAAAGAAAGAAGGCGCCAAAGCCTAGAGATTTGCTCAGGCAGCCGGCTGTTACTCAACACTCACTCGAGGCACGATCATGTCTACAACATCAGTGATAAGCCGCTCGAAACAACTGGCAACAAGAGCAGAAGCGGTCATTCCAGGTGGAGTAAATTCGCCTGCACGAGCGCTTAAAGTTGTAGGCGCCGATCCTATTTATTTCGATCACGCTGACGGTCCTTATCTATTTGATGTGGACGGCAACCGGTTCGTCGACTATGTCGGCTCCTGGGGACCGATGATATTGGGACATTGCCATCCTAGAGTTCTCGAGGCAATTGAAGTAACGCTCGCTCACGGAACCAGCTTTGGAGCGCCTTGCCGCCAGGAAGTAGAGATGGCTGAGTTGGTTTGCCAGCTCATCCCTTCAATTGAAATGGTGCGCATGGTCAATTCCGGAACGGAAGCTACCATGTCGGCAATCCGCGTGGCAAGAGCGTTTACGAAACGCGATATTATCGTCAAATTCGAAGGCTGCTATCACGGACACGGCGATTCGTTCCTTGCAAAAGCCGGCTCCGGTCTGGCGACGCTGGGCATCAGCAGCTGCCCAGGTGTGCCGGAAGAAGCGACCAAGCTGACCATCACCATTCCTTTCAATGATCTCGACGCGGTCAAAAAGGTATTCAAAGAACACAGCAAAGAAATTGCAGCCGTGATTTTGGAACCTGTTGTCGGCAATGCCGGATTGATCCTTCCACAAGACGGCTTCCTAAAAGGATTGAGAGACATCACTGATAAAGAAGGAGCGCTTCTGATTTTCGATGAAGTCATGACAGGCTTTAGAGTCGCACTCGGTGGCGCTCAAGCCCGCTATGAAATCAAACCGGACCTGACCACCCTCGGAAA
>JAYRNY010001133.1:0-16550 GCA_041911975.1 bacterium
AACCTCCGGATGGGATTCTGTCCAAAGAACCAGCCGGCACACATCGAATAATTCTCGACTTTACCTGTAATTCTGATGCAAAAGTTACGGCTCTCGTGCGCCCTGCCAATCAAACCAATCCGGATACTGATCTAGTTCCTTGCGTACAAGCAATTCATGCACAGCCTCTGTATTCGCTGGAGCAATCATCATTTTCGCTTCAAGCCGCATCGACTGCAGGAGCTGCCCCGTTCGCCTCCGCTAATTCATCGCCGGACATACCTGCTCAGCCGCTAAAGGAAACCCCTCAACAGTTGGACGATCTGGAATGGGCATTTAAGGTAAAACAACTTGCAAAAGACCATTGGCAGCCGGATGAGCCAGGATATACAGTACTTTGCCTGGGCATCAAACCGGATGGAAAGCTAGCTCATCTGGTCGTCAAAGACTCGCTGGCAGATGCGGCGTTTGAGAAGGCGGCCATGGACTCCTGTCTTCTGGCAGAGCCATATCCAACCCCGCCTGGTACGGGAGATTTTGTGAAGGAAGTGGAGATTAGGTTCGATGGATCTACCAACCCGTGAGCTTTGCTATGATCGTAGCCAACTTCCCTACGACCAGCCGGATTGAGAAGCTTATCTTGCTGAGTTCACTGAGGGTTGTGCATTTGCTCGATCAGTTTTTTCTTTATCATATTCTTTGGCGGATCGCGAAATTCGTGTGTCTTCAAATTGAAAGTGCCGGCAACTGATCCGACTCGATAGCAGAAGAAATGCCTTTCTTCCTGACCCACGACTCTGTCTATATTCAGTTTCTCCTCATCTGAGATCAATTCGAATGTGGGAGATGAATTGACTTGATTGAAGAAGTTGGTGATTGTCCTGTGCTTTATTTTTCTGCCGTCGACACGGAACATTTGCGGGCCGATCATGTCGCCGTCTTTCTTTGCCAGGGCGAATGCCAAAAGCGTTCCCACATTGATTATGATTTGGTTTCTGAAGTCTTCCGGCAAATGCTGGAGAGTTTTGCAACAGCCGACAAAACCAATCTGGAATTTGTCCGTCTCCTGAGTGAGGGCCTCTATGGTTTCTTTCTCAATGAAGTTGTTCATCTCGTCGAGGTAAAGCGCTACAGGTTGCTGTCGGTCTTCATCGTAATTGGATAAACTGAGGGCTGCTTGCTTCAATCCTGTGACGATTAATGACCCCAGCAGATTGCCGTTTTGATCCAGCTGTCCTTGAGGAATACGGACAAGCAAGACTTGCTTTTCGACAATGAGATCATGCAGTCTCAAGTCGCTGACCGGCTTGGTCAGTATCGGGCGAATGCGCGGATCGCTGAGCATTGGGGTCACACGGTTCAGGATCGGCTCAACCCATGTTATCCACTGATCGCTTCTGGCCAGTTTCTTATACTGACCCCACGAATCAATTAAGGTTGTGTATTCGGTTCGCTCGTTTCTCTTTCGTTCCACACCTTCCAAGAGAATGTCTCTAAAGTCATTGTCCTGCAGAAGCGTAGGCAGATCGAGAAGAGTCTTGTTGTTAGCCATTAGGAGAATGGCTGCGTTGCGCAAGATATTCGCCGTCTGTTGGCTCCACTGGCTTTGTGAGCCGGGTGGTTCTGTGTAGATTGCTTTGAAGCCATGAACAATAGCTGATGCAGCGTCGATGAAATTCACATTCTCTAGCGGTTCTAGTGGATTGTAAGACATTGAGCCGTCGCGATATGTCGGATCGATGATGCGGACTCGCTTGGCTATGGCGCTGCCTTTAGCGTGAGCGGCTGTCCACTTCGTCACCAGATCTGTCAGTTCGCCGTCTGAATCTATAACTACAACTGCGCGATCCGCCGACTCGATATCATGGCAAACCATATTGGCCAACAAGCGAGTCTTACCTTTGTCAGAGCCACCCATTAGAATCATGTGGGGATTTTTCTCTCTTGATTCAGGCGGAATTGCCATTACGCGAGGAACCCAGGGCTTCCAGAACCGCCATTCTGTTCGTGTGCCCAGAGGAATGGAGCCGGCTTTCATTGGCTTCGACCATTCGCTCATCATTTTGTTGTGCAGCGCTTTGTATTGAGACGGAATGTACTCTTGTTTGGCAAGGCGGCTCAATTTTCCTGATTGCCCAAAGAAGTAGAGCGCGATCATGGCAAAGCAAACACCAAAACCAAGGAAGACTCCTAACAGCACCATGAAGCGCTGTGTTACTTGCGCTGTGGTCAGCCCCGAAAAGTTGAAGAACCACGCGATCCAATTTTTGCTGAAGAGTTCCGTAATCCAATTTCCGGCATGTGGAGGCTCGGTAATCGAATCCGGAAAGAACTCGATTTTTCGAGTAGCTTTCCAGGTGCCGCGAATTTGCGAGATCTGCTGTCTGAATTTGAAGACTTTGCTTTGGGCAGTGAAAAAACCCTGTATTTCCATCTGACCTAATTGGTTGGTGGAAAAGTTTCCCGAGTAGGCAGTAGGATAGCCCGTCGGTCCGCCATTTTCGTAGTACTGTTTTTCAAACCTCAATTGGTTGGGTGGAAGAAGAACACCTGTACCTCTCCAGGATTTTCCATTGTCCATGCTCGAAACTGTGAGTTGCCTGCCAGTCTGCTTCACTACAAGATTCCAATTGCTTCTTTCAATGGGGTTGTTGCTGCAGCTAACTACATACCAACCGGCAACATTTGGAGTGCTCTGAAATTCCAAGGGACTGGAAATCGGGTTGTTGTTAGGACCGACAGCAGTGTGGTTCGTTTGTCTCCCTAACATGAATCCAGCTGCGATCAGTAATGTACAAACTAAAGCGACCGATACGACCAACTTCTTGTTGATACTGGAAGACAACGCGACGACATTACTGGCAATTGCCTGGAAATCAAACGATGATTTTTCTGCTTCGGACTTTGAATTGAGTGCCGCGAGTCTGTTGGCACTATTGCCGGATTTCTTGATTGCGGTTCCGCTTCTTGAAGCCTTGCGTTGCACAGCACTGGAAATTTCGATCGAAGACTCTTCACTTTCATCTTTCAATTTGATTTTGTCGGCATTAGAAGTTTGCGCTTCTGCCGGAGGCTTAAGGTCGAAGAAATCACCTGTGGATTGCGGTGTTTTTTGATTGGCGGCAATCTGCGCTTGCAATCCGGCTGCCGCTTCGCTGGCAGGTGATTGTATGCGATTCATCGAAGCTGAATTGTGGTCTGCCGGGAAGAAGGACGCTGGATTTGCTGGTTCGCTCAATGAGCCCGGCCCGATTGCCGAGACAGCCTGGTTCGGACCTGCCTGGTTTAATGTAGAAAGCCCGCCGGCCGATGCCGCGACAGGAATTTGGGCGTTGGAGAGGACAGGCATTGCGGTCACGGCGTGCACTGAAATGGACGCACGGCAGTTTGAGCAAGTCACATCCTCGCTGCGAAGCAGGTTACCGCAGTTTTGACAGATAAGGATTTCCAACTGGGCATACTCCTTGAGGCCGACTCCAGGCGCTGGCATGGCTCACCAGTGTGGGTGTTGGACGGTTTCAGGCGGTTTGCTAATTTAGATAGTAAGGCAGATTGGACATTTCGGCTGTGGGCCACATCGTATTCCCAGACCCCTTGGATGTCAAGGATTTTGACCCCGAGTTTCCCCATATTTTTGGCAGGTTGGCTGTAGTAGTCGTGTAAGAGTAATATTTGCCAGAGTCTGGCTTCAATTGGGGCAATATGCGAGGAATTTCCTTTAAGCCAAGCACCAAATTCCTATCCTTATATATGGCGCTGTTACTCACCGCCGGGTTCGTCTTGTGCTTTCGGGCAGAGATACAAAGAATTCAGAGGTTTGCGGCTTCGGCCAACCCCAAGGTTACAGTTTGGGCATGGCAGCGGGATGAAGACCTATCCTACATAAATCCAAACCGAGTCTCTGTCGCTTATTTTGCCGGAAACATCTATGTGCGTGGCACGCTGGTCAGTCTGCGCCCGCGAACGGAAAAGTTGAAACTGCCGCCCGGCGCAGAGACTATTCCAGTCTTTCGCATTGAGACGGTGAGAGGGGATGCAATTGCTCGCGAAAATCCAGGATCAACTGCTGCTAAATTTGTCGCAAAAACCATTGCAAACCGCCTCGAAAAATTGAGAGGTGGATCAAAAATGGTTCAAATCGATTTTGATGCGCTCGAGGATGAGCGGCCGTTTTACAAAGCTCTTCTCAAGCATTTACGTGTAGAGCTTCCAGCCGGAACGAGAATTTCAATAACGTCTCTGGCATCGTGGCTCATGGCCGATCGCTGGTTGGAACCGGGAAGTGCGGACGAGGTTGTCGCGATGCTGTTCAGTATTGGTGCCGGCAAACGCGATGTGCTGTCGCGCCTTGCCAAAGAAGGTTTGGACAGCGGTGCCCGCATACCAATTGCAATCGGTATCTCTGCCAGCGAGAGAAATACGAATAAGTCGCTGTTTGCGGCCAATCTACTGCGCAAGACACCAAGTTTGTACATATTCAATTCACGACCATGGACGGAAAGTCGATTACAGGCGATTACTAGCGAGGCTCTGGCGGAAAGATGAAGAGAAAAACAAAAAGCATTATTTCTGCATTGTTGTCACTTTCCTTTTTGATGATGCCGTTGCCGCGGGCGAAAGCATGCGCGCCGGATCTGGCATATGCAATCTTGATCAACGGCAATCATCCCGATTTGCCTTTGAAACTTTTTGCCGGTGGCAACATAGGAATTGTTCAACCGGGTTGGGCAAAGTCCTATCTTGTCGTCGCCTATAGAGTGCTTTCCGGAAAGCCTCTCAGCAAGTTGGAGCAGGATAGTGTCATAAATCTCTGGCACAAGCGCATCATGAACGGATCCAGATTCGGCACAGGCATCTTCATTGATGAGAAGAGCGAGTACTTGAAGCTGAGAGCGAAAGCACTGGGCACCGACGTGAAATCAAATCCAGAAATATACTGGAAATTGGATTCGTACTGGTACGAGAACGGTATAGGCGATAGTGCTTTTCAATTGGCAAGAGCCACGCTGTCCGGCTTGCTGAAGAAGTATCCGCCCAAAAGCCCGCCAGTCCTGGAGTGGGTAAAAGCTCAGGATGGGGTTATTGGTATCGGTGCCGAGGGAACTGTAGTTCCTTCTCCTTTGCCGAAAACAGCGGACCCTGCGCTCAAGAGCTATAGAAACTACCAGATTGCCGCCGCCAATTTTTACCTGAAGAAATTCGACAAAGCAGAATCAATGTTTCAGGCGGCGGCTGCCAGCCCTGATTCCAATCTCAGCAGAATAGCATCGTATATGGTGCTCAGGTCCAAGAGCAATCAAATACTGAGAGGTGACGGTGCAGGAGATGAGAAGGCTGTGGCAGCAGCGCTTCAGAAAGCTGCAGACAGCGCCACGAAAGTTTCTGAGCGTGAAGACATTCTGGATCTGCTGCGCCCGATTTCTTATTTGAATTTGTCTTCCGGAGATGTCGTCAAAATGCTGGCGACAATGATAGACACGGGAACCAGCAAACGGTTCGGTAACGATGGAGGTGATCTGACCTTTCTTCTCGATGGCAATGCACCTCTTACAGGATTGGATGTGCAGGGCTCCAAAGACACTCCCATGTTGTCGGATGTTTCCGATCTGGCTGATTTCGTATGCAACATGCAGAAGGAATCCTATTTGACCTGGCCGGAATCTGAAGAAGATAAGAAGAAAGCAAAAGAAAAGGACTTGAATGCAGCAAAGCATGCGCGCGAGATGTGGGGCAAAACAAAGAGCGCTCCCTGGCTTGTGGCGGCGTTGTCTGGTATGGGTTTGCGATTGAATGACGATAAAGAATTGTTCGATGCCGCCATGAACACACCTCAGAGTTCTCCTGCATTTCTCACCGCCAGGTTTTATGTCATCGATGCATTGATAACTTCAGGCAAGCGTGATGAGGCTCGCAAACATTTGACTCCGCTTCTGGCTCGAATCAATTTGCCGCCCACGACGAGGAATCTGTTCTCCACGCAAATGGCGGCTGCCAGTCAGTCTTTGCCTGAGTACTTGAAGTATGCCGTCCTCAATCCGCCGGAGATCTTGTCGTCGTCGAACGACCTGGTATCTAAAAAGTTCACTCAACTGGAGAGTGCGCAGCACTATCAAACGGAGACTGCCGCGCTCGATACTGTAAGTGCACTGGATCTGAGCCGCAATGCGCCTCTGTCTACATGGATTCAGTTCGCCAGGGACCAGGCTGTATCTGCGCGCTTCAAACCCGTCATTGTCAGGGCTGCGTGGACGCGGGCTCAGATGCTCCAGAAAGCAAATGAAGCAGCAAAACTGGAAACTTTGCTGGCGTCGACGAATCCGTCACTGGCTCCAGCTGTCGCGAAAATCAGAAGTTCTGCAGAAGGACCGGCCCGGCAGTTTGCCATTGCCTGTTTGATTTTGCGCAATTATGGAATGTCACCGTATCTCAGCGGCGGGGCTGAGCGCCATGCTGCACCGATAGATGAATTCGACTATTACAACAATAACTTCTGGGTGCCTCTTTCTCTTGACGAGAAGTCGGCGGATTCCGACAACAGTTATTCATACAATGACATGACCGGATATGTCGGAGACAATGAAGTTCGCGACAAGATGAAGGGTTACTGGCAGCCTGGATTGAGTCGTTTCCTTTCGGATGCCGAAAAGAAAAGTGCAAAGGCTGATCTATTGACGTTGAACAAAAATCATCCCTCGCGATTCCTCGGGCAAATAGTTCTCGATTATGCAAAATCACATCCCAGCGATCCAGATGTGCCGGAAATGCTTTATCGTGTCGTGAAACTACCTAAGTGGACTGAAGTTACGCCTGCGGGCAGCGAATTTTCCAAGAAAGCTTACCTCGCCCTGCACACGGCATATCCCGGCAACAAGTGGACCAAGAAGGCAGTTTGTTATTACTGAAGTCTGGCACTTTGTTCGCTGTCGATTATGCAGCGCTAATAACTATATACGTTTCGCCCTTCTTTCAAGTCTGGCCTGACCTTTTTCAGTCACATTCTGACGGCGAGTCCGCCGCCTGTTCTTCTGGGAATAACCGGCGTAGATGGCTGGCAATACAAGCAGCGTCAAAATAGTGGAAGTAATCAACCCCCCAATCACTACTGTGGCGAGCGGTCTTTGAACCTCTGCACCTACAGAGTCCGCAAAAGCCATCGGCAAAAATCCCAATGAAGCGACCAGCGCGGTCATCAAGACAGGCCGTAATCTCTTTCTGGCGGAAAGCAAAGCCGCCTGGCGCGGATTGAGACCATGGTCGATTTCCAGATTTCGAATCGTGGATACAAGTACGACTCCGTTCATGACAGCAACGCCGAAAAGGGCGATAAAGCCGACACCAGCCGTCACTGAAAGCGGCATGTCGCGAAGCAGCAGAGCAAATATACCGCCGGCAATGGCCAGGGGGATGTTCAAAAATACAAGCAATCCAGGGCTAGCCGCGTCGAATAAAGCATACAGCAATGCGAAAATCAATATCAACGCGAGCGGTACCAGTACAAGCAACCGCTCTTTTGCGATTGTCAGATTTTCAAACTGCCCACCCCACTCGATGCGATATCCAGTAGGCAGAGAAATTTTATCCACTAGAGCACGCGCATCGTCAACATAACTGCCGAGGTCTCGATTGTGCACATTGGCTTGTACGGTGAAAAAGCGATCGCCTTGACGATGTGAAATTTGGGCAGCTCCCTCTTTGCGGGTTATGTGAGCGACCTGTCCAAGTGGAACCAATTCGCCTCCAGACGTAGCTACAGGTAATGACGCAAGGTCTTCGCCCCGCTGCAAGAATTCCGGCTCGAAACGCACTGACAGGTCGAAGCGTGGTTTGCCTTCGAATATTGTGCCAACCACTTTTCCGTCTCGGGCTGCCGAAACCGTATCGAGAGCATCCTGACCGCTGACTCCATATGCAGCTAGCGATGAAGTATCCAGCTGCGCAGTCACTATCGGCAGACCGGTAGTTTGATCCAATTTCATATCGGATGTTCCGCGCACGTGTGACAATGCATCAGCCACTTTTATACCGAGCCTGGTCAGCTGAGTGAGATCAGAGCCAAAGATTCGCACGGCAATATCGCCCTTGCTGCCGGCGATCAGTTCATTCATTCGCTGCTCTATTGGTTGTGAAATGAGAAAGCATAAACCCGGAATTTTTCTTTTAAGACTGTCTGCAATTTCCGCTTCCACGTCCTGTTGAACTTTTCCGGGGCGCCAAAGTGAGCGATCTTTGAGAACGATAAAAGTGTCCGTCTCGTTCGATCCCATTGGGTCGAATGCAATTTCGGAATGTCCCGTGCGGGAAACTACTTTATCGACTTCAGGTATTTTTTTGAGCACCCGCTCAACCATAAGACTTTGCTCGTTGGCTGTCTGAAATGATGATGACATTGGTCTATTCAATGTCAAAACCATAGAGCCTTCTTTAAGGACGGGAACGAACTCAGATCCCAATAATGGCAAACAGCAAAGGCTTGCCGCAAAAATCCCCAGAGAAAGTAAGCTTACCGTTTTTGGGTGTTTGACCGCCGACACTAAGATTCGTCTGTATGGATGTTTAAGCAGACGCATAAAAACACTGTCACGATCGCGCACATCATGTCCGAGCAAGAAGTATGAAAGCGATGGTGTAACGAACAGAGCTACTACAAGCGCGGTAACAAGAGCGAATACTACCGTAAGCGCCATAGGTTGGAAAGTCTTACCCGCGACACCGGGCAAGCACAATATTGGCAGGTATACGACAGTGATTATCAGCACGGCGAACAACACTGGCGCAGCGACTTCAGCAGTCGCATCCTTAACTACCGCCAGACGGGAGGCTAGGCGACCTGCGGCAGACAACCGGCAAACAATGTTTTCCATCACAACGACAGAGCCATCAATGAGGATACCGAAATCAATGGCGCCTAGTGACAGTAGATTCGCAGAAGTGCCTGTTGTACGAAGAAATAGCAAGGCGCCGGCAAGCGAAAGTGGAACTGCAAGAGCGGCGGTAATACCACCTCTGATGCTACCCAGGATGAGAAATAGAGTGACAAGAACAAGCAAGGCTCCAAACGACAAGTTGTGCCAGACCGTATCGATGGTTCGATCGATTAGCCAGGTGCGATCATAAAATGGCCTTATTTCGACGCCATTGGGCAACGTGGCGGCGATCGCCTTAACTTTCTCAGTCACTGCGCTCACAACTTCTTTGGAATTCTCTCCTTTTCTCATGATGATGATGCCGATGATGGTCGTCCCGGTTCCATCATGAGTGACCGAGCTCTGTGCTAGCTTGTGTCCGACTACGCAGTCTCCGACATCTTTTACGCGCACCACTCCCCCCCGGGGCAATCGCTCGATTACGACATTGCCGATGTCTTTGGTGGAAGTCAGCATTCCCTCCCCTCTCAGCAAAACTTGATCGTTTTGCTCAACCAGATAGCCTCCACCTGCGTTGGCGTTGTTTCTATTAAGAGCGGACATTACTTGTGCCGCAGAGACCTTGAATCCGTGCATTCTTTCCGGGTGCAACCAGACTTGATACTCCTTCACTTCTCCGCCCATAGACTGAACTTCATCTACCCCAGGTACGGTCTTAAGCATGGGGATGACTTGCCAATCGAGAATTTCCCTCAATTGCATTTCAGTAAAATTTTCTCCTGAAATTTCGAATTGATATACCTCACCAAGCCCAGTAGCAATTGGCCCGAGGGTCATATCGATGGGAATATTTGATGGAATTTGCCCTCCTGCCTGACGCAGGCGCTCACTGACTTGCTGACGAGCCCAATAAATGTCGGTGCCGTCTTCGAAGACGACTGTCACCTGAGAGAGCGCGTATTTTGAAATCGATCGCTGCATTACCAATCGAGGCAGGTTTTGCAATGACAGCTCAACCGGATAAGTAACATATTGCTCCACCTCTACAGGAGCCAGTCCTCGCGCACGCGTAGTGACAGTCACCTGAACATTGGAGACATCGGGAACGGCATCGACGTGGAGCGTGCTGAAAGCCCATAATCCAGTCGAAAGCAGCAATAAAGAAAGAACTGCCACAATGACACGGTGATCGAGAGCGCCGACAACCAGACCTTGCAAATGATTGGCACGTTTATGCATTTCGGTTCATTCCCCTGTAAAAACCGCAGTCTGTGCTTACTCGCCCGAAGATCCTCCGGCAATGCTGCTTCTCAAGCATTCCGATTTGAGATAAAACGCACCACTTATGACATGCCTTTCACCTGGACGGAGCCCTGCTGTTATTTCTACGGCGTCCGGTGAGTGCGCTCCACATGTCACTTGTTGCACCCGATAATGATGCGGTTGTGGATTGGTAAAAACCACCGCTAGCCCGTTCAGGGTTTGCACCGCCTCCGGTGGCACGGTAACTTTGCCCCCTGTTGGCTGGCAACGAGACAAAGTGGCAATGACAAGCATGCCAGGTTTCAACAATTCACCCGGATTTTCTATTTCCGCTCGAACATTGGCGGTGCGGGATTGAGGGTCAAAACTTTCGGCCAGCCGTGTAATTCGTCCGTTGAAAATTCGGTCCGGCACGCTTTCCGAACGAAAGTCGATGCGGCTGCCAAGCCGCACGTACGGGACCTCTCGCTGCGGCACCTCCAGCATGACCCAGACTTTTCGAAGATCTGCAATGGTCATCAAAGACGTGGCTTTGCCTGGAGATGAGGATGAAACCACGCTGGAAGGTCCAACGCTTTGTCCGGCGAAGACGTCTTTCTTAACCACTACTCCGGTGACAGGCGAGCGAATCGGCAACTCGGAGGTGACCACATCGTGTGGGACCTTTCTAGCGTCAGTCCCGGATCTGATTTCTCCTCCACCGGACTCTACCAAGGGCGCAGACGGCTCATTTAGTCCGAGCGCTCTCAGCTTTACCCTCGCTGCTTGCAGGTATGCCGCGGCGGCATTCATAGCGCCCGTCGCTGCCGCCTCTTCAGACTGAACTGCAACGCGTGCAGAACGCGCATTTTCCATATCTTTCTTGGCAGCAACACCCTCCTCATTAAGCTGCGTTACACGTCGTTCGTTTGTTTTGCTGATTTCCAGACGCGCTTTTACTGTTTCGAGCTGGGCCCTGGATTGCGACACTTTTGCAAGAGCCTCGAGATAGGCTGCCTGCGCATCAGAAATGTCTGGGCTGTTGACTTGAGCCACCACTTGACCGGCTTGTACTCGGTCTCCGAGGTCGACCAGCACTTTGGTTACGACTCCATTGGCAGCCGAATAAATGATGCCTGTTTTCTCGGCGGGTGTGTCTACCGTGGACGATAGCTCGAGGGTCGTGCCGGCGGCCGATTTCGTGCTGGCGATGGCAGTCTCGATTTTCGCAGTGGTTTCTTGCTCACTGGTCAGAACAATTTCTCTAGATATTGAATTTGTATTATTAACGAGAGCGGCATTATTGAATTTGCCTGCTTTAGCATTTGAAGTCTCAGAACCAACCACTTTGTCTTTTGAATTTAAAACCTCATCAGTTCCGACTTTCGTCCGAATACCGCTGGCGACGTCCTCGCCGCAAAACTGCTGAAAATTGCAGCCAGTCAGAGTAAATAGTGTGGCAAAAGCCAGCAGTAAGGCCAGGGCAACCACTTTCGGCATGTAAAAACCCTTCTTTCAATGGAGCGCGAAATGCCATCAATAATCCAGTCTTTGGCAAGGCTGGACTCTAAAATTGACAGACAAGACGGTTTAGATCAAAAGAGCACGATTGGCCAGATAAATGGGCGGTCCGGCTGGTATGGCGAACGACCAGGCACGCGTATGCCGGAACACCGATGTGTCGTGAGCCATGGCGAAATTCTCAATGTCTGCCGCCAGCACCTGTGCTACAAGCCTGGCTGTAGCTAAAATCAGGGCGTGTTCTGCCTTAGAGAGACAGGACGGGCTGTGCACGTGGTTTGGGCACGAGCAGGGCAAAGGGCTGGCCGCAGCTTCAGTCGCATACTTTGCGGCAATTGAAGAGTTAGTTGCGTCTCGACAATAGGAATTATGAATTTGCGAGCTGAAACAACTACCGGTAATGGCAGGCAGGATCTGCATGCCGAAAAAATCATGCCAGAGAGTGCCCGTCCACGAAAGAGCGAACATTATGCTGGCAGTGACCCAAAATCTAACTATATTGGAATGCTTCAAAAGTTCTCCGGGCAAACCGACTGCTTTGATATTAGCCTAAGCAGGTCGGCGGGCGAATCATCCCTAAGGAGCAGTTCGAAACCCGTAAATTGCTGTCTCTAGGGTATCTGGCAATTGGAAGGGAGCGCTGATCAAGAGCGCCTTGCCTGGGTCCGCTTGTCAGTGGCAGTGCCGGGGACGCTGGCTGCTGGGCTGCCAGATGGAGCCCAGCCAGCAACGAATCCATCGCGACCGCTCATCATCTTCAGAAGTTTTGCCGGGCTTACCGGTTGCGCATGTGATGGATTACCACGGTCCGGATCGCCAAGTATGTAATTGCCTTCGGTATTTCTTCCAGCCACATATATGTAGTGGCGATTTCCCGTGTGAGGATTGATGACGCGGGCGACAGCCGTGTGCCCCTGGTCCAATTCAGCATTCAGATCTTGCATGCCTTGCGGCCCGAACCTGCCGTACTGGTAGGCCTTTGTTTCTAGTCCGGTCTGTCGCAATTGTCCAGCCATGGTTTCCAGCGAACCTCGATAACCGTGGTTCAATGTCCCGGCCAGGGCTTTGAAAGATTGCGTCTCCTGACCGTACTGAGGAGGACGGCCTTTGAGTTGGTCGCTGACCATCATTGCCATGGAGAACGCCGAGCAACTGTGGCCGTCGTCTTGATGCGCATAGAATCTTGCCCGTTCCGACACTTCTCGCAAAACGCGATTGCCGGCCACCTCCGGAGTCATCTGCCGAGGAGCAGCATCGCGACGTGCTGGTGCTTCATCGCGGCGGATGGCGGGCACTTCTATTTGCGGCGCGACCGGACCATCATTATTCCTGTAGATGATGTCGGAGCCGACATGATTCTGCCGCCAAAGTGGACGCGTGTTGTTTCTGAAGTCATTGTTCTCAATGATCGAATCAGTGACACCGCCATTTGACGCACTGCCGCCGCCGAGCGAAATGCCTGCCAGGTGGCTGCTCTCAACAATGTTTCGTCTGACCTGGATGCGCGTGCTGTTTTTGCCCGCGTGTTCGGAGGCCAATTCTATTCCGTAATTGGAATTTTTGACCGTGTTATTTTCGATGACAATATCGCTTCCACCATCGACGTAGATGCCGGCGGCGCCGCGCTCACCTCTGTATGCCGGATTGCTTTTCGAGTCAATGTTGTATACGGTGTTGCCGGATATTATGCCGTTGCGCGCTCTGTCGATACCGGCGCGCCCGACACCTTCGAATCCAATCACGTCGATGCCGATATTGTCGTTGTCGTGTACCTTATTGTTCATCACTCTGAAGCCGTCTACATTTCCATTTACGGCGATCGATTCGCTCGCCCCCAGCTTTAAGTGATGAACATCATTGCCGGCAATAGTGATGTTTCTCATCGGTTCTGATGCAGTGCCGAGAACTGCGATGCCGTGTGCATTCTTCACGTTTTCTATGTGATGGATATTATTGTTGGTTATGGAAACATCCCGGCTGGCACCTTCGACCTTTATAGCTGCCGGCGTGTCACCGCCTCTGACATTGCGAATTTCGAAGCCGTCTATCTGAAC
This sequence comes from bacterium, assembly GCA_041911975.1. Lineage (GTDB taxonomy): Bacteria > Cyanobacteriota > Vampirovibrionia > Obscuribacterales > Obscuribacteraceae > QKMZ01. The sequence continues at coordinate 13,661 of JAYRNY010001133.1, forward strand.
ATTGCGCCTTTCGCTAATGTTAATCGCGGCGCCGGATATGTTTTGACCGTCCAGGTCGATGACTGCTTTTCCATCGCCTCTGAGGCTGATATTGTCTTTCTTTATGTTCAGGCGTTCTTTGTAAACACCAGGCGCTACCTTGATGATTGAACCTTCCTGCGCTTTATCGATGGCGGTTTGAATGCTCTCGCCGGCTTTCACCTCTATTACTGGTCTGCCCGTATCATCCGGCTTTGGCAGTGCGGTTCGATCTCCGGCCGGTCTCAGTCTTTCTCGGTTCCTTTCAGCTTGCCTTGGGCCTGCGGCGCCATCCTGTGCTTCCGGGCGCTCCGGCGCATGCGCGCTCTGCTGAGACCATGTTCTCACGTCGCGTTCGACGTTGCGCACATAACCGTGTTCGTCGTTGCCGTCGTTTCCGGGTGCATACTTTGGAATTATTTTGCCGACCGTATCTCTTCCGGCTCTGAAATAAGGTTTGCCGTCCTGCATTAGTTTGAACCAGTCTCGTGCACCCTCGGCGAAGCTGCCGTATTGCCGAAAGCCGCCATCTCCTTTGATGTTGCCGACGCTATTGTTTCGGGCTGCCGCTCCGCGTTTTCCAAATCCTGATTCTGATTTGAAAAATCCCAGAGTGATCGCAGGGTCGATACCGTATTCAACACCAAGCTTGTACAGGTGTTGGCCGAAGCTAAGTTCTTTTGCGGTCTCTTGATCTCTGATGCGCTCTCTTGCCGCAGGTGAGTTTGCGTTTCTCAGCACTTCGTCTATTTTCTCAGCACTGATTGAGGGCGATCCTCTCAGCTTCATAGATCCATGGGGACCATTTTCAGGCGTGCGAACTGCTCGCATTTCCGGATCCATGTTTTCCTGGTTGATGTATCTCTGACCAATCGTGCCGTCCGGACCAGGTCGGCCTCTACCTCTTTGATGAGGGGTCGAGTCGCCTCTCTTTTCACGACCTCTTTCATCGTATTCGCTACTGGATGGAACGCTGCCGTCGCTATTGCGGGACGGACGCGTACGTTCTCTCCTGTCGCCTCGACGCTCTCTGTCCGGAGCTTCGGGTCTGGGCGGTCGAAAAAGAACTAATTCCTTTCCGTTTGCTCCCGTGAAAGTACGTGTGCCATCGGCGCCGATGGTGAATTTTAGGTTATCCTCACCGTTGACTGTGACAGTACCCCTGTCAGCTTGCACAGTGACTTTGCCTCTTAATGCCGGTGTCAGTCCTCTGTTTGCAGAGTCTCCCTTACTTTCGAATTCCCAGCTGTGACCGCCGTCTTTGCTGACCAGGTCGGGTCCGATTCCATCTGTGACTCTTATAGGCCTGCCTTTTTCGTCGTAGGCAAAGTTTACAGTGCCTCTGTCTCCTCGTTCCATCTTTTGCAAATCGCCTTTTGCATCACGATGAATCTTTACGGTGGTTTCACGCGGTCCTTGACCTTGTGCCATCTCTTCTGGCGAGTACATTTGGAATTTCTCGCCTACCTTGAAGTAATTTCTTCCCAGTTGCGCAAATTCGCGGTCTCTGATGCGCACTGCTTCCTGCCGCATCTCCTGCGGCGACATTTGAATTTTGCCTTCGCGCTGCATTTGTTGCAGCGCCTGATATGGGCCCCAACCTTTTTGAATAGCGGGCAATTCGAGATTCTCATACTTCTTGCCTGTTCCATTTTCGACGCTACCTGGTGCATCATTTACTTTTGCAGTTTCGACAGAGCCTTTGAAGGCACCATCTTCTTTGTATTGAAATTCTACTTTTCGGTTAGTCTTTTCGCTTTCGACTGATATTGCTCTCAACTTGCCGTCCGCTTGCTTCTCGAAGGTATAGTGGCAGCCGTCGGCAGTGGTTGCCGTATTTCCTTTTTCGTCGACTGTCATTCCTGCTTGCTTCAATCCTTCATAACCGGCCGCAGCGCCAATCAGCATTACTGCTTTGTCGCGTTTAGAGGGAGGCGTCGCACCGTCAAAAGAAGGATCGTTCAGTCCTTTGTCACCGACCGTTTGCTTTAGAATTTCCTGCACGGCATTGCCGCCCTGTGCTGCTTCTGTTTGCAATTTTGCATCAGCATCTCTGGATTCGAGGGCTTTTTTAGTTCTTATAGCAGCATCACTTGTGGTACTGAGCCCGGTGATGTCGACACCGCTCTGTTTTATTTGTTCTGGCGACAGCGTTCTTTGTTGCTTCCTGCCGTCAGCCATCTCACGCACCGAGATGGCACCATTGCCTGTGAATTCGGTAGTCTCTTTTAAGACGCCATCGGCGCGTCCGTTGAATGTCTTCTGCACCGTCACCACTCCAGCTTCCCTGGTGACGTTTTCAGATTGAAGCTTTTCTTTGTTCTTTGCCGAATCGTAGAGCTTCATCTCGATGCTGCGCTTGCCGTCATGAGAGTTCCACTTGTTCTCCGATTGCAAGCCGTTGTTGGCAGCATTAGGCTCGAACAGTTTCTCAGTGCTGGACGAGCCGGACGTAGAAATGCGCTCTTCTCGTTTCAAACCATCCGGTCGTCCTTTAAAGCTTTTTGATTCAGTCTCAGTTGCATCTCTCCGGCTCCTGCCGTGAAAAGTCATTTTGTCCGGATTTTTCCCCGGGTCGAAAGCCTTTTCGAAAGCTTCTGCACTATTTGTGCGCAAATACTTTTCTGTGGTCAGTCCATTCGGACCCTGACCGGCTTCATATGTGCGCTCGAATCCTTTCAGATGTTTTCCTGCTGAATATTTTTCGCTGATCAAATGATCTGAGCGCCCCGCATATTCTTTGGTGACGTCTTCTCTTCCCTCCTGCCTGTTGCGGGTGAGCTTGCTGAGCCCGTCTTTTCGCTCGCCAGCTTTGTAGACGCACTCTGACCCATTTGGACCGGCTGTTTGACATTCGAGACCTTTATCGTCT
>JAYRNY010001134.1:0-2053 GCA_041911975.1 bacterium
CGTCTCTTCTCAAGATCTATCGACAAGACAAATATGACACTTCCTCCGAACGAGTAACGGATGCGCTGATAGCAGCAGGCTTAAAACCAGACCAGCTCACCCTCTATTTGCAGCACCTTTTGTTCTCTTGGATGGTGGGAAATGGAGACCTGCACGCAAAGAATGTCTCCATTATTATGTGGCTGCTTCCCGGACAACTAGGAGGAACGCCGACACCAGATACAGTGGCATACTCACCCTTATACGACTTGGTCAACACAAGAGTACAAATTGCTGGCGACCGCTTTGCCTTCCCAATCAACGGGAAGAATGACAAGCTCAAGATTAAAGACTTTGCAGCAGTTGCCAGCCGTTGGGGACTCGAAAAATCAACGGTATCCTCTATTGCACAGTCATTAGCTTCTGCGATTAGACACCAATTGCCCGAAATTCTAGAACTGTCTGGTTTACCACAGGATCAGCAGATGAAGTACTCAACCATTGTCGAATCCAATTTTGCTTCAATGCAACTGTAATCAAGCAGGTCGCCGTGGTGAACCTTGAGACAATGCCGCTTTGAATTACTCTGCCGTAGCTTAAGCAAGTCCGCGTTGCTCAAGAAGATAAGTGCTGAATAGATCGACTATTTCTTCAATTTCGTTCTTTGGTGCAGAACCCCTCTGATATGATTTACCGACGATACTTCCCAATTAAGTTCCCGTGGTGGCATGAATTTTGCCATTATTCATTGCATCGGCTAAAGCAGCATGGTCGCGTTCATTCTGCTTCATGTATGAAAGTGCAAACTCTTCCATCTTGCGCCGATAGAGTTTGCACAATGCCATCACAGACGATTTTTTCTACAAAGGATTGCCCAATTTCGAATACGAGACGGTGGCTGTAGACCTGATTTTTCGCGATGGCGATACCATAAAACTGGGTGACATCGCCCTCACGGGTCTGCTGACCGAGGGCCATTGCAAGGGCGCGACAACCTGGACCACGAATGTTGTCGACAACGGGAAGGTTTACTCGGTGGTGTTCCCCGATGGAAGCGGCGTGAATCCAGGGTACCGGGTGATGAAGTCTGCGTCCTACCCCGGCATCGATAAGGACTACCGCAGAACCTTCCACATTCTCGAATCGCTGAAACCAGACATCTGGCTGGCACTGCACAATGAGGTCTACGGATTCAACGACAAGCGCGCACGCTCTGCCAAGGAAGGTGCACAAGCGTGGGTTGATCCTGAGGGTTACAGCAAATATGTAATTGAGCAACGCGAGAAGTTCGAGACGACTGCAAACAAGGAAATGTGCGAGATATCGAAATAGTAGCCTCGGAAGAATGAGTTCTTGTTTTCGCAGCGGTCCTAATACCTGTTCGCACCATCGGCGGCTCGCGATGATACCAGCAACGGTGCACATTCGAAAGCACCACCACAGTCCACTGTTTCATATGAGCTGGATAGTCCAACGTGAATAGCCATTTTCCTCCGCGATTTGAAGCTAACACTTCTGCTGATCGACCCAATCAAACCCACTGCTCAAAACATATTGCCTGATGCATGACACCTTCGCTGGTGCCATGCTCTGTTTTTTATTCATCGCGCTTGACGCAGGTGCTTTGTTCGACGAGGCTGTTTTCGGGCGCGAAAACAGTGGAGAAGAAGAAATCCGGGCACACGCTTAGGGCTCTAAGTCCGAATTATAGATTCGAGCTTCCTCTCCGTTCTTGTCCTCAAAGGTCCAGCAATTTGCCGATTTCTTTCTCAATGCTCGAAATCTCAGAATCGATAGAATCGATGCGGTTTTGAATTCTCGTCTCAGCGCCCGGGTCGTAGCTTAGGTATGGATTGGGTTGGATAACTTGCGGCATGTCGCCATGGTTGCGCGTGGAGATGTACTGGCTGTAGGGATTGAATGGCTTCTTCACGACAGCGTCATCGGCGTCCGCTGCCACCGCTTGGACGTACGTCATGACCAGCGCCGAAGGGATTATTGAAGGTGTGTAAGGCGGAGGCGGGGGGACAAAATAATTTCTGGCTATGCGGGAACTATTTCGCAAAGTTTTCGC
>JAYRNY010001135.1:0-3407 GCA_041911975.1 bacterium
GGAACCGACCTTACCGATGATGGTATGAAGCTGCTCAGCCACTTGACGGAGCTGCGCAGGCTCAATATCTGTGATACCCTTGTCACCGAAAGAGGGTTGGATGTGCTGCGAAACATGCCGCATTTGGACAACCTCAATCTTTCCAGAATTACAGTTGGTGAAAACGTCGCAGAGAGACTTCAGCCACTGAAGAATTTGTATTTGCTCGATTTGACGGGCACGCAGTTGAGGGACAAAGCGCTTATGCGGCTGCCGCGATTTGACCGCCTGCAATTTCTTGGTCTCCGCCGCAATAATGTGACCGACAGGAGCATCGACTGTTTGTTGAAGTACAAGAACCTGAAATTCCTCGATCTTACCGATACATGGATTACCTTTTCAGGCCTGAAGAGACTCAAAGAGCTGCCGAAGCTGAATCATGTAATCTATCGTTTTCAATCTCTGAAACCTGAAGAGCGCAATGAGCTGAAGCGCTTACTCAAGAATGTGAGGCTGGAAGACGGATCTCGAGAGAAGATCGTGCCGAAAGAACTGTTTGCACCGCTACACTAGTAGTACGTTTCCAAAATAACGCACATTGGCGTGTCGGCTGCGAGCCGACACAGGGCGGCATGTAAGCCGCCCCTACAGATTGAAACGTTGGAAACGCGCCACTAGTGTGCATAGAAATTTGAGTTGCAAATATGCAACAATCATTGCTGTTTTGAACATCCTTGAAACGAACGGAAGGGAAGCTATGAAGAACAATGTGCTGCGCAAGCTGCTGCCTGTGTTGGTTATATTTCAATACACTTGCTCTTCCGGTTGCTTCGCGACTCTTGCAAAAGAGGCAGTGCTTGATGAGCCGGGCACCATTGGTGGTGTCAAAATCAAAATGCAACCGCAGTTTCAAACAGTAAATGACAAATTTCGAGAGATATACGCAGAGGCGAGGACCAGAACAATCAAGAAATCCCAGCCCATCATTGTTGCCGTAAATGATGTTATTGTGCTGCATGATGGATCGGCTAAAGAAACAACACAGGTGATTTCAGAGAAGTACACTTTGTTGAAGTCGGTCGATCATATTGTTCTTGCAACTTATGTTGCTTTGGAATTGGATACCGATCAAATCTTGAGACCTGAAAAGGTGAAGCAATTGGAAGAATTGCAGTCTCTCTCCAGGAAAGCGCTTGAATCACTGGATAATTCAGGACTCAAAGGTGAAGTCCTCGATCGCCAGAAGCAGTTGATCGATATGTCATTGAAATTGCTTGCGTCGACCATTGCTGAAAAACGCATCTCTGCTCAGGCATTGACTGATTTCTGCAGAAACTCGGAAAAGATGGTTATGCAGAATGTGGATGAGGCTGTTGCTGATCAATTGCATGCCATAGACGTGCAAGTTAGAGCCTGGCGCAAACAGTTGGGTCCGGAGCGCTGGGAACAGCTCAATGTCGTGATTGTGAGCGGGCACATGCCGCGCGAACGCAACAGCAATATGCAGTACTTTGGAAAGTTGCTGAAGCAAAATCGCGAGGGCGGTCGTCTCTTTTACTGCGAAGGGTTGTCTGAAGAATCCGATGCGCTTAATCTCATCGGCACTCATATTCTTGATAAACACATTGCCGTTGCTTTCTTTAAAGACGAGTGGCGCATGCATCGCGATCTGCTCAGCGACGGCGCCGCCAAGTATTTAAGAAAGCATCCACCTTTGAAGTAATCCGGTTTGCACCGGCAGTCGGAGTGCCAACCAACATCACAGGCAGGCAGATGAGCATTGCTGCTGCCTGATCCGGGAGGGAGATCTCTAGCTGAAACGCTCTAGCCGGACTCGTTAGCCTTAGCGGTTTCTTCCGCGTCGTCCGCCTAGGCGACCCCCGCCTTCATTGCCGCCGCCACCAAAGCGTCCGCCGCCGCCGCCGTCGTTGCCTCGACCGAAGCGTCCGCCTTCAGTGCCGCCACCGAAGCGCCCATTGCCGTCGTTGTTACCGAAGCGTCCGCCATCCTGATTTTGGCCGATGCCTTGATTGTCGTTGTCGCCGCGCCTGCCGAATCTGCCGCCGCCGTCATTATCTTGACCGCCGTCGCCGCGCCCGAATCTACCGCGCCTGCCGCCCTGGTCCTGATTGTTGCCGGACAGTCCGGCACCCTGATTGTTCTCATTGCGATTACGGAGTCCTTGTTCGGCAGCGGCTTCTTGTGCATTGCCGGCGCGTTGAGCGTTGGCTTGGTTCGACCACTGATTGCGATTTTCCCAGTTGCCTTGCTGGTTCCACTGGTTCATCACTGCGGCGTTGTGCTCACTGTTGTTGACATAAACCTGGTTGCCGCCGGCATTTACATAATATGGCTGGTTGTTCGAGGCGTTGCGGTACATCGGCACGCCGTATGGCACGCCGTGGTAGTACTCATTGTTGTTGTACATGGAATTGGAAATAGCTGCGCCGGCCATGGCGCCGCCGGCAGCTGCCATGCTGGTTCCCAGCATACCCATGCCATTGCGGCCACTTCCGCTGTTGGAATTCGAATTGTTATTGGAATTATTGTTGGAGTTGTTACTTTGCTGGGGTGCCTGATTGCCGTAGATGCGATTCAGGTAGCCTTGCAATTGAGCGGCAGTGACTTCTACCGGCTGTCCGTTGCGGTCTGTGTACCAGTAATTGCTTGCCTGGTCGCGGTAGATTGCCACCTGTTGAGTCCCCGGCGGCAGTCCGACGCCCGGAAGAGGCAGTTTGGGACCGGCTTTGGTCACCACATACTGCTGTCCAGATCCATCCGTGACCACCTGATACAGGGTCATACTGGTCTGCCCGACGGGTTGCCCATTCTGTGCCTTGATTTCGATGGCAAATGCCAGCGACAGCGAGGCGGTCAAACTGAGTGCCAGAAAGGTTGATTTGATGGTACTTTGCATGGTCTTTCTCATTGTGATGCGGGAATAGACGGGCTTTATGCCAGGCCGGTTGCGAAATCGGCGCGAACAAACGGCGCGACAATTTGCCGGTGAGCCGCCATTGGCTCGGTTCGCGCCATTATATCGCATGTTCATGATTCTCTTTGCTACTTGCTAGAGAGCACCGAAAACCTTTTGCTTGAGGATGCCGGCTACATCTTTCAATGGAACGTCCGAACTTACGCCGGTCGAGCGCTCGACAAGCTCGACAATGCCGTCCTTCAGTTTTTTGCCGATGTTAATGCGGAGCGGCACCCCAATCAAATCGTTGTCGGCAAACTTGAATCCTGGGCGTTCAGCTCTGTCATCGAGCAGCACGTCGATGCTAGCTGCCTTGAGCTCAGCGTAGAGTTTTTCACCGGCTGCAAGCGCCTCTGCCTCCGCTCCATTGATGACATTGACGATGACATCGTACGGTGAAAGAGCTTGCGGCCAGATGATGCCCTTTTTGTCGTGACTGCCTTCCACTACC
>JAYRNY010001136.1:0-1537 GCA_041911975.1 bacterium
GAGAGTCTCGGCCTGCGAAATGATCTCAAAAGTCTTTCCAGATGCCAAAAGCAACTTGTTCACATTCAATAAGTCAGCCCGGCCGCCAATCTTGGAGCCCGGCTTTCGGGCACCTTTGGCAACACACTTGATCAGACCGCGTTCGGCCGAAAACACGGTCACTACCTTGTCAGTCTCCCCCAGTGGGAAACTTGACACATTAACGGCGTTGACCGAGTAAGTTGGCATTAAAGAAGTGCTGTTTTTTGCTCCAGGCGATTGGATCCAATCAAATCGGATTCGGTCCCACTGACTATTAGAGCACGAAACCACGCTTGCATAGCTGATCTGTTCGTAGTCCTGGAAAACCTATTTGGCGGCTGTTTTCTCTTTGATCAAATGTATCCAGTCTGTATGCACAAAGCCCTTTTCCGGTGCATCGACTCTTTGATAGGTGTGCGCTCCAAAAAAATCTCTTTGTGCCTGCGTGAGATTTTGCGGCAGGCTGCCACTGCGCAGGCTATCGAAATAAGCCAGGCTGGAAGTAAGGGCCGGAACCGGAATCGCTCGCTCGATTGCAAATACAATCGCCTTGCGCCAATTTGCTTCAAAGGAGAGCACTGTTTTGGAAAATTCCGTGTCCATAAGAAGATTGGGCAAATCGGCGCGGCGAGCAAATGCAGCTCTGATTTCCTCGAGAAGCTTGGCGCGAATGATGCAGCCACCCTTCCAGATGCGCGCGCACTCAGAGAGGTTGATGTCCCATTTGTAGAAATCGGATCCTTCCTTGATGAGCGCCATGCCCTGCGCATAGCTGCATACTTTGGAAGCGTAGAGCGCATCGTGAAGAGCCTTGAGAATCTCTTCCTTGACTGTTTTGTCGACTTTTGCGATTGCTGCAACAGAGCCGCCGAGAATCTTGGCTGCTTCCTGACGCATGTCGTGCATTGCCGACAGCATTCTGCCTGTCAGGGCTGCATCGATCGTGGGAACGGCGATTGCCAGATCGAGAGCCGCTTCGCTCGTCCATTTACCGGTTCCTTTTTGACCGGCCTTATCGAGAATCATATCGACAAGAGGCTTGCCGGTTTGAGGATCGACGACGGTGAGAATCTTGGCAGTAATTTCAATCAAAAACGAATCTAGAATGCCTTTATTCCAGCTTTCGAACACATCGGCGATCTCTCGAGCCGGCATGTTCAAGCCGCGGCGCATAACGTCATAAACTTCAGCGATCAGCTGCATGTCACCATATTCGATACCGTTGTGAACCATTTTTACGAAGTGCCCGGCCCCGTCAGGACCTAAATAAGTTACACAAGGACCATCGTTGACCTTAGCGGCGATCGCCTCCCAAATTGGTTTTACATGTTCATAAGCAGCCTTGTCGCCGCCGGGCATCAAGGAAGGCCCCCAGAGGGCGCCTTCTTCTCCGCCGGAGACCCCCGAGCCGATAAAATTAATCCCTTTTTCTCGCAAATCCTTTTCTCTTTTTTGCGTGTCGGTGAAATGCGAATTGCCGCCGTCGATTATTATGTCGCCCTTTTCCAGGTCAGGA
>JAYRNY010001137.1:0-2974 GCA_041911975.1 bacterium
AAATCAAAGAAGCAGTCAAAAAAGCCTACCCCTATCTGAAAGGCAAAGTGCACTGGGTAGTCAAAAACGAGAGCTACTATTTCCGCGAAGGTCTCTCATTTTCGTTCGTCAACAATGCCAACTTTGCCGTCCGAGTGCTGCCTGCCGGCTGCATCTTCGATGTGGCTGCATCCGCACTTTTCCCAACCAAAATAGAGCGATTTGCATTGCTCGCGTTTTTGAACTCTTCCTTTGCCGGAAAGATGGCGCATCTAATAAATCCAACCATCAACTTTCAAGTCGGCGATGTGAAACGCTTGCCCATCGTCCCGTTCAACCAAGGAGAGCAGGAAGAGCTGGCACAACTGGCGGCTGAATGCGTTAGAGCGACTGAGGCTATCGCTCTGGAAAAGGACTTCCACATTCTTCAGTTGCTTAAATCGACTGAAGCCCGCATCGACGACTTGGTGCTGAGCGCCATCGAGAAGAGAAATATTTTAAGCCAGTCGGAGTTTCAAGACCTGGCAAATTGGATCACACGTAAGCATAAAGACGACACTAGTAGTTCTCGCGAACTTTCTCGAAGTCGTTCTTGACCCAGCTGTAGCCGGATTTCACATCAGTAGCTGCAACGTAGTCGGTCTCGAATTCAACTTTGTCGCGCATTGACTTACGCGGGAAGGTCAAGCCGGGATTGCCGTTCAAACTGTTGATCGCTTCCAAAAGCCCACGGTCGAAGCGACCACTGCCGGACGATGAAACGACAACTGGAATGACTTGCAGATTTCGTGTCACTGTCAAATGAATGGTGGCACGCCCAGGTGTGTCAGCCATTTCGCTCCAGCGTGTGTAAATGGCTTCGGACAATTGTTTGTGCCATTTCTCCCAGGCCAGCACCATCTCTTTCGAACCGTGCTCTGCGCCTATATCAAATTTGTTCGGCAGGTTGGCAAAGTCATTAGGCTTCAGCAAACCGAGCTGAACACCGTCATCTTGAGCGCGGCCGGAAAGCGGCTGGCGGAACGAGTTTGTATCAACGAGACTGCCTTTGAAAGATGGAGCTTCCATCGGCTCGGCGCGCTGCAAACGAGTAGATTCTGTTCTGCCCGGCAAGGCGTCGCCCATGTTGCCCGGTCGCTGCACTCGAATATTGTCGTCAGCCTTGTCGACACGTCCCTGCAGAAGCCTTTGCGCGTATGCGGGTTGAACAGCCAGACCGCTGAAGAGGCTGAGTACAAGCAAGAGTGCTGGAAGTAGTTTGAGTATCGAATTCATAGCCGATTTTCCTGCTTTCCAAAAATCCAGAAATTAGAGTCCGCCCGTCAAAATTCCCATCATGCCGCCCATGAGAGCTCCTTTCAGCATGCCGGATTTCATTCCGCCACCGGAGTTGCGACTCCACATGGCGCCCATTGCTGCGCCTGTTATGGAACCCAATGCCGCCCGCTTCATGAGAGTGCTGGTGGCGCCGCCGCCACCAAGAAGGCCGCCGATGCCGCCTCTGTCAAATCGTCTCGAACTGGCGCTTCCCGAGTACGAGGGCGACGGGGTGAAAGGCTGAACGCCGCCGTCATCGGCGGAAGCAGAACTGAAATAATCGCTTTGCTGGACTTTCTTACTGGGCGCCGGAGCATACGACGGTCCATCATCATTTTGAGCGGAATTGTCGTAAGCACGAGCGCTATCGTAATTGCGGTTGCCGCTGAAACCTGTATTGTTTCCTGCGTTGTTGCCGCCGGAATTACCACTGGCGAGTTTTTGATCGAGGTCGCTGAGAGCGTCGCGGTAGAGCTTGTTGTTGGGCTGCGAGGCGAGCGCTTGATTGAGATTCATGCGAGCCCGGGAGAAATCGCCCTTGGCCTTGTAAGCTTGAGCCAGAGCAAATCGTACATCGGAATCGTTGGGCGCTTGTTTGACCACTGCTTCCAAATGTCTTGCGGCACTGTCGTATTGTCCATTTTTATAGGCAGTCGAAGCCTGAGCAATCATCGACTTCAAATTGTCGCGGCGGGCAGCTTCTTTTTGTTGCGAGTCTTGCTGGCGTTGCTGCTCGGCTTTAGCTACACGGTCGGCATTTTGCTTGCGCTCGATTTGATCGACCGCCGCTTTCAATTCCGGATCGGAAGGACTGATCTGACTGGCGATGCGGTATTCATTGAGAGCTTGCGCCGAGTCGCCGCGCGCTTCTGCGATGGCGCCAAGGTTATAGTGAGCGTCTGCATTGCGCGAATCTACAGCCAAGACTTTCTTGAACATGCGCTCAGCTTCCGCCGTTTCGCCACGAGAATAAAGGTCGGTAGCCCGCTTCAACATAGCAGTAGCGGCATCGCCGGAAGTGGCAGTGTCGGGGTCATCATAATTAGAAAGCGCTTGAGGCTTGGCTTCTTCTACCTTGCTCCACTGACTGTTGTCCATTCTGCCTGCCAGAGGCGGAGCCAAAAGATTGGATGAATTGCGAGCAGCGGTGACTGCAGTGTCCAGACTGGCTATCCGCTCGGAGATAGAACCGGTCTTCTCCGCACCGAAAACGCGATTTTCCAACACGGAGAGACGCTCCGTATCGGACATACCTTTCTGGGTTCGCTGCAGGAGCGAATTTTCGATCTTTTCAAGGCGGGCTTCATTGCCGACCGGCGCGGCTGCCGCATAGGCAGGAGCAAAATTTGCCGCGAGTAAAACCAAAGACAACGCCAGACTCAGCGCTCTCTTATAACCAACTTCCTTTCTCAGCATAAGCTTGCTCCCACACACCAACACAGTCCACTGCTGCATCACTGCATGGATGAATCGACGCTCCGCCGAAATATATGTTCCGGGCAAAACGTCCCCCAAATTCGGGATTCCAAGAAAAGAACTCATTCTTATTTAGACTTTATAAGATCATTTTTTTTCAAGTAAGCCGAAAGTGGGCCTCTGCCGACGTTTTTTCTTCTTCCACCACGGGGGGTCGCCCGTCGCGAAGGGCACGGCAAGCGGTCCCCAGTCGCCCTTGCCG
>JAYRNY010001138.1:0-8011 GCA_041911975.1 bacterium
GACCCCACATTAAGGGACGAAGTTGGTTGGTTCTTCGGCGTGGGGGGCGGAGCGGGTGCCGGAGGCTTCGCGTTTGCGCTCGTGGGCGGCGGCCCAGCGGGCTTCGCGTGCGAGGCGGCGTTCTTCGCGGCGGCGTTCTGCCCAGGTTGGTTTTGAGCTATAGCTCGACTCGTGGCGTGAAGCGGCTGATTCTCGGCGGGGCGGGGTGCTTTCTTGGGCTGGTTCACCGGCAGGTTTCGAAGAGCTGATCAGGCTTTCCTGTACGAAGCCTTCTCGACCGTTGGCGCGTATTTTGTACCAGCCATCTCGCTTACCAATGATTTCGACCTGTTCGCCTCTCGACAATTTGCCGATTGTTCGATAAACGCCGCTTGGTCCGCGGCGCACCTGGACGCTTGGATCATTGGATGTACTTATGAAGCCTGCCGTAACAGGAACAGCCGGCGCGTCTTTAACAGATGGGTCTCGTGAAATAGCCGTTCCGCCTGTTTTTCGTGGCGGAGTCTTAGGCGCCTCGGCTATCTGGATCGGTTGTTTCTTCGATGTTTCGCTTGTACGAGTGATGTCACTTGCAGGCGGCGTAGATGACGCTTGCTTTTCAACAATCTTGGCCGGTTCCGACTTAATTGGCGGCAGATTTTCCACTTTTACTGGTATCTGTTTTTCGCCGCGTCGCTCGACAATCGGTGCTGCTGTCTTCGCCACTGCGGACGTACTGGTATCGGTCGCGGTGCCGATGTTTTGACGCACCACCGACGGTACTATTGCGCTGGCCATGGCTTTTGCCTGACCAGGCAATTGCGCATTTTGAATTTCTTCGGCAGCTGCTCGCTTCACTGAGCTGGCAACCCATGCCCCTCCACTCTTGCCGCTGTTGGGAGCAAGCTCAACAATATACGATCCGGCTTGGGAGAACAGTCCAAATCTGTTTGACGCTGCGCTGCGTCTTTTCTTTGCTGTCGACTTGATTTTTGAGAGCGCAAATGGATATGTTTGCGGCATAGTGACTTCTGCGATTTGATTTTGCGCGTCGGTGGAAAGATAAGGTTTGCTCTCCGGCGAAATCGACGAGAACTTCAAGCTGCGCGCCACCGCATGCAGTGCCGCCAGTTGACCCTTGCCGCCGGGAATTTCACCATTGAATTTGCCGTGGTCCCATACGAGCGTGGTCTTGAGCAGCTCATCTTCTGCTGTCGCAGCGGCATTTGATAGAACAGCAAAGGCGCCTTCAGTGGCACCGACGGAATAGAGTGAAACTTCGATGTTGACGTCTTTGTTGTTTTTAGCGAATGATGCGTTGCCCTCGCCTTTAAGTGGCGGCACTGACTTATCCGATTGATCGCGGATGGCATCCGGCATCAATGCATAAACTTTGACGAGCGGTCGGCGCGCGGCTTGCCCGGCGGTGTGTCCTACTGCAATGAGCACCGGACCGGCGGGGTCGTTGATCACCTGCGCTCCGTCGCAAACTTCCAAGCCCGGCATGTTCACCACTTTCACGCCGGTTTCGTTCTTCATCACAAGATAGTCATTCGCTTGCAGCATCGTGTCTATCTCGACTATCTTCAATCCGCGCGGCAACTCGAAGACATGTACCTCAAACGCCTGATTCGGCAATGCAGTCTGCATGGCGGTGGCAAGCTCTGGTCCGCTCATCGCTCCGGCTTTGTGCAGATATTCTTTGATGCCTTTGTCAAGTTCGGCTTTCAGCTTCTCAAATTCAGCGGGAGTCTTTGGCCCACTTGCAACACGTTTTGCCACCGCGGACAGATCGCTTTGCGGATCTTTCTTCGTCGTGATTGCCGCACCGATGCCCATAAGCCCGGCGCCTGCAAGCCCGATGACGGCAATGCCGCCCAACACGTATGGCAAGGGCGTGCGCTTGCGAGGCAAGGACTTGCCACATTCGACGCACTTGCTGGCGGCTACTGAATTTCTAACATCACATTCAGGACAACGCATGTTAACCGACCTACCGAGGATTCCTTAGAGCGCAAACAATGCGCCGCTGCGATTCATCTGGACTACGACTTTCTGGGCTCCAACTTGCTCTGGATTTTGTGACGCTTCCACGCGCGAAGGGTGCCGCAAGCTATATAAAGCTAATAACAAATCAGCTATCCGTTTGGCTGAGAGTAGTAGTCTAATCGATATAATAGCCTGCCATAAACTTTTGTTCAGATTGTTGTCAGGTTGAAGGGTGTCTGAAATTGAGCAAATCAGCTGAAGAATTGACGGCAAGGCAAGCGCTGGCGGAGGTTTCCAGACTTTGTTATCGGCGCGGTTATATCACCGGGACTGAGGGAAATTTTAGTATTCGGTTGCCCGGCGACCGCATTTTGACCACCCCCAGAGGGGTCTGCAAGGGGCGGATAAATGAGAGCGAACTAGTCTTGACTGATCTTCAGGGCAATCCGCTCGATCCCGAAGCAGTCCTGCCATCCACGGAACTGAAGATGCATTTGGCTGCATACCTGCTGCGCAACGACGTGGCAGCCGTGGTGCATGCGCATCCGACTATTGCGGTCGGATTTACAGTCGCGGGCGTAAGCCTTTCCACGCCCGCGTTGCCGGAAGTCGTCTGCACACTTGGTGGCATACGGGTGGCACCGTATGCGACACCTAGCACCGACGAAGTCGTAGAAAGTATCAGTCCTTTTGTGAAGAAGTGTGACGCTCTGATGCTCGATCACCACGGTGCGCTTTGTCTTGGAAAAGACATCTGGGACGCCTTTTATAAGCTCGAAACGCTAGAGCACCAGGCGCAAACTCTGCTGGTGGCACATCTTTTGGGTGGACCTAAACCGCTCACCAAAGCGCAGGTTGCGAACTTAATGTCTATTCGCTCTGTTTACGGACTCACCAACGAACTTGATGTAGATTATTTGACGGAGGCGACCGCCGACAAATAATGTAGGGTCGACGCCATGCGTCGACCGGTGCTCCCAGGCAATCTCAAGGACGGTACTCGCTATCGCCCACTGAAAGAAGAACTCACGACGTGACGCATATGGCGGACAAAACTAAATCCGAAATTTCAGGCTCGGGCGGTGCAGCCCAGAAGCCTGCTGGCGAGAAAAAAGAAGTTTTGCATCCTGAGGAGAGTATCACTACTCTTCTATTGATTCGTCACGGACACACGCGCATGACTGAAGAAGGTCGGTTGTATTCAGACCCCGAAGCCGAGTTGACCGACGAAGGTTTGAAACAATCGAAAGCGCTCGCCGAATGGCTGATGTCGCGTCCGCCTGATGTGGTTTTGTCCAGCACTGCAAAACGGGTGATTGCTACCGCCGAATCAATCTCCGGACAAACTAATCTGCCGATCTTGCGCGCGGAAGGTCTCAACGAATGGCACGTCGGTGATTGGGAAGGTCGGACATATTTAGATCTGAAGAAGAAGTCGCCCGATGAATACAAGGAGTGGACTGCCGATCCGATACGCATGCGACCTCCTGGTGGTGAGTCGATTGAAGATATGTACGAGCGCACCAAAGTGCGAATTGCAGAAATTGTTGAACAATATGATGGAAAACGCGTCGCGCTTGTAACCCATGCAGGCATCGTCCGCAGTGTCATCGTTCATGCGCTCGGAATGCCATTGGATAATTTCTGGCGAATTTCAATTCCTGTTGGAACTGTTTCGAAAGTGGATTTTAGTAAGAGCTTTGCGACAGTTCATTTCATGGCCATGCGCCCCGGCGCCGACGAAGTTTGACTGTGGGGTCGCATTGCATGCGACCAATTTTTTGATGGGTGCATACAATGCGCCCCTACGAGATCTTTTCAGGATGTGGAGTCTGAGAATTTAGAACCGTCGACGCCTGGCGCCGACCCTGCATTATTGCTGCGCCGGTGCTGGTTCGGCGCCCTTCATCATGCCGACAAGCTTTTGCTTTTGCGCTTCTGTGAGCTGTTTGCGAATGGACAGAAGCAGCTTGATGCGGTCGGTGGCCATCTCGCCTGTGAGAGCATTGATTTCTTCTTGCTTGCCTATAACAGCTTTTTCATCCGGATCTACTTGCAGTGACAGGTCATGCATTTCTGCCAGCAGACCGGCTACGCGCTTAGCTTTGACGCGCGCTTGATCTTCGAAGTCTTTCGCTAACTGACGAATGCGCGTCTCCTGCTCTTGGTTGACGCCCGCTTGCCTGTAGATTGCCATTGGATCGCCCGCGGCGCCCGTGCTGCCCGCCTGACCTCCCTGAGACTGCGCCTGCACCGAATGTGATGCCAAAATGGCCATACAGCAAATCGCGGAAGCTTGCGCAAGAACTTTCGATGACATCATTCAACCTCTCAGGTCGAGCCCCAAACAGGCCTAATGATATCAATTTGCTAGAAACTGTTCTCGACTGCGAATTAATGCTGTCAATAAACGGATGCTCACAGAACGCCGCCTTCTCCTGTTCAATGGTTTTGTTCATGCTCAATCTATCCCCATGTGTATGAATGGCGCCCAAGCGTGAATCGGGTGCCCGTTCTGCAATGCGTTGATTTGCGCTTGCCTGAGCGCTTCATATATTGAGATCTTTCCTCCCTGCCACGCTGCGTGAAAATCCTTCATCAGGGTGGCTGTCGAGCGGTCTGCGACTTCCCACAGGCTGAGGACCAGATTGGGCATACCTGCGTACATGAGAGCGCGGGCAAGACCGAGGATTTCGCCGCCGGCTGTCACTTTGTTGACGCCGGTCTGGCAAGCAGACAAGACGAGAAGCTTGCCGCAGTGTGTGCGCAGGAGGTTGCCCTGGAGAATGGCGGCGGCTGTAAGAATGCTGCCGTCGGCAAGCACGAGCCCTGATGCAAGCGGTTCGTCCGGATTGAAGACTGCGTGTCCGGCAAAGTGCACGACCGGATACTTGCTGAATAGCTCGGGAAGCGACTCTTTCACTTCCTGATTGGTGAGCATTTTGGAGCGGGTCGAGGTCAGCTTGCCGAGATCGAAGATGGTTTGCGCCTCTTCGAGAGTGTAGCTCAAGTCGTCGAGACCGGCTGCGGAACGCAAGCGCGAGCTGAATACCACACCCTCACGCCGAGTTATAGAGTAATCGCTGATGGCGGACACGAGATAAGGGGCGGAATCATCTTTCGATTGATTAGCCGCGGGTTGAGCTTCTTCTTTTTCTTTTGCAAGAACAGGTATCAAGCTTGTGGTCGGCAGATAGCTGGTTGCGTATTTTTGACAAACATATCCCGTGCCATCATGCAGCGCGCTGAAAGGCAGATGAAACAAACTTCCATGGGGAACTAGAAGCAAGTGTTTCACGGACTCCGGCATCTCACTGAGAACTGAGCCGAACAGACCCGCATACAAACGTTTGCATAAGCTGACCGGCACTTCCCATCCTTCCGTTGCGGACATTTCCAGGAAATTGGCCAGGTCTTCTTCCAGTACAGTCAGTTTTTCCGCATCAGTAATTAAATTCAATGCGGGTTGCTTGGCGCCATGCCAGAGACTTGCTGACAATAGATATTGATCGGTCCAGTAGAATTCCACGATTGCCGTGTCGCGGCTGAGTAAATAAGAATTTGCACTGCCGGCGTCGGCGGATTTTGATTTGGCTTTGCCGCCTGTTATTGGCTCACCACCGGCAGTGCGTTTTTGATTCCACAAGTCACTGATCTCGGAGAAGGTCAGTGTCGATGCGCAGACCAAACTGGCGTAGTTTGGATGCCGCCTGCGCAGCTGGTTGACCACATCTCGCCACTCGGCGTAAATGCGCTGCGAATCTTCCGCCGGGATGGCCGCACCCCGCGTGCCGCTGTCGCCTGCGCTCGAGCCTTGCCAGAACAAGCGCTCGAAGTGGGCGATTTGATTGCGCAATTCCGATTCGTGTTGGATCAGTTTTTGCAGTGATTCGTCGCCGCTTTTATCCAGCTGCGAAACATCTATTGGCGAATTGCTCAAAAGATCGAGCAGAGCGCGTGATTTGGCGCGACCGACGTATTCGAGCGCTTCGACTCTTTTGCCCATGGCCAGGCAAACTTTTACCATGTCGCGGTACATATCTTGACCGCGATTTTGGAAGCTGGTCTTCAAGTCGTCGGCTTTGATTGCCGAGCGCTGTTCGTCGAAAAGTTCGATCGCCGAACTGAAGAAATCGAAGGCCGGCTGTAGCTGACCCATTTGCTGGTACGTCTTTCCTAAGTTGGAAAGGTAGATCCGCTGACCCTGCCGGTCCTCAATTTCTCGACTTATACCGAGCGCTTCTTGATAGCGCTCCAGTGCAAGATTCAAATTACCTTGTGCGAAATAGCAGTCGCCCAGGCTGTCCATGTGGGCGGCTTGCGACTGCGGGTCTGCCAGTTTTTTTGCCAGATCGACTGCACGCTGGCAGTGCTCGACGGCTTTCGTCAAGTCGCCGCGTTTGAGCCAGGCGTTGCCGATATTGCCGAGCCAGATGCCGACACG
Organism: bacterium; assembly: GCA_041911975.1. GTDB lineage: Bacteria > Cyanobacteriota > Vampirovibrionia > Obscuribacterales > Obscuribacteraceae > QKMZ01. The sequence goes on from JAYRNY010001138.1 coordinate 6,413, forward strand.
TCTCTGGTCGTCGGCTTTCTGCGAGAGCGTGAGCGCTTCTTCGTAGCAGGTGGCTGCTTCTTCGTAGCGCTTCGCTTCGAACATCGCGTTGCCCTGACTGCCGCGGCAGATGGCTTGAGTCTTTCTGTCTTCGGTCAAGCCTGCTTCGTTGAAAGCGCGGGTGAAATAGTCATTGGCGTCGTCGTAGAGACCCAGCTCGGTGTACGCCAGACCGAGGCTGCCCAGCCATGCGGCTTTGTTGGGCGTGTCGTCGCGCACTTCGATGGCGTGACGGAACCATTCTATAGATTGCTCAGCCCAACCTTTTTCCAAGTAGAGACGACCAAGATTGCCGAATGCGATTTCCATGCCGTTGCGGTCTTCGCATGTGTACGCGGCGTCGAGCGCCCGCAAGAAGTAGGCGATGGCTTCGTCCGCCAGTCCGTCGTCGCGGAATTGTTCTGCTAAAAGCAACGAAGCATGCGCTTCCACTTTGGAGAGTCCGAACTCGCGGGCGGTTTCGATGGCGGTCTGAAAGGCGGTGACTGCCTTTTCCTTCTCGCCGATGCCGGCAAGGGAGATGCCTTGATAGCTGGAAAAAACTGCAAGAGCGCCGTGGTCGCTCACTTCTCTGGCGAGTTCCACGGCTCTTTCGTAATAGCCTATTGCTGCTTTGTAATCGCCCTTCTGGAATTCGTGCCAGCCTTTATCGCCCTGGGCTTCCATGGCGGCTCGCTGTTTTTCCAAATTGACGGGCTTCTTTCCCATCTAAGACCTCAGGAGGATACCCCTCCCCTCCTTACTTGAAGGATATCTACTTTTCTTCCGGGACGAAAGTCGCGCCAGCGGTGGTCCGGTGGGGAACCCTTCATCCTTTGGTTGAGTGTATTTATCCGCCAAGCGGGAATTTTGGACAGTCTCGGCTCTATAGGTTTCTAATGTTGGCGCAATCGCGAAGGGGGCAAAGGGTTTGAACAGAGGAGCCCGCAGTGTTTCTAAAGACAAGCCGCTCCTTCACAGAGAGTGATGGGTCGGCATTGCCGCCCGTACTTATTAATAGGCTAATTGATAGGCCTATTTGGAGACTATTTAATAGCTGCCGAAACGACCCGCGTACGGTGCGTAGCTGGCCACTTGCGGCGGTACGGCGGCTTGATAGCCGGGCGCCTTCGCGACGAGGCGCGGGGCGACTGTCTTGGGCGCCTTGGCGTAGCGGTTCTTCGGGCGCATTTGCACGACATTATGCTGTTGGGTGTAATGAGCGCCATAGATATTGGAACGGAATCCGGCTTTGGGCAGGTGGTGGTTGTTGCCGTGCCAGGAACCGAAGAAGGCTTTCGGTGCATTCGAGTGCATGTTGCCGTGACCCAGTCCCATTCCTGAATTCATTGATGGGCCGCGTCCGCCGCGGATGAAGTTCTTCAGCTGTGCTTCTGGAACGAGATTGAGCGGAAAAGGCGCCGGGCCTGCGCTGGACTGCTGCTGTTGCATGTCCAGATTGCCGATTGGCGCGTTCAATTGACGGTCGATGTCCGCTTCTCTAGCGGACAGAGGTGCGAAATTCTGCGGCATTACAGGCGCTTGAACGAGCGTCGCTCCGACTTGCGAGAGCATCTTCTC
>JAYRNY010001139.1:0-2441 GCA_041911975.1 bacterium
GCTGGTTTTTTCCCACATAATCGCTCCTAAAATCTCGCTTCAACTCACAATTAGTTTCATTCTTGATCATGCACATACTCGCGCAAACTAAACTATCATTTGTGTTTGATTGACTATATTAGATTAAGTCGGCCAGTTCATTGACAAGGGGGCGCCATGAAGGCGAGTGTAGCCAAGAAATCTGACGCGGCGAAAGGCGAGCAAAATGAAAAAGCCTTCGACCTTAAATCCGTTCAGTCGGCGATCAAAGAAGAAGAGTTGGACGGCTGGCTCTTTTACTTCTTTCATGACAATGACCCTCTGGCGCTGAGCATTTTGAAATTGGAGGGTGGTCACTTCACTCGCCGGTGGTTCTATTTCGTGCCAAAGTCCGGTGAGCCGATAAAGATTGTCCACCGCATCGAGATGGATGCTCTCGATTCTCTTCCCGGGGAGAAACGCGTCTATCTCGGCTGGAAGCAATTGGAAAGCGTTCTCAAAGAAACACTGGGTGGAGTGAAAGAAGTAGCGATGCAATATTCGCCGATGAATCACATCCCCTACGTCTCTCGTGTGGATAGCGGAATTGTGGAACTAGTGCGTTCGGCCGGTCCGCAAGTTTCCACCTCGGCAAATCTCGTGCAGAAGTTCGAGGCTGTTTGGAGCGACGAACAGTTGAAGAGTCACGTGCAAGCGGCCGAGAATTTACGCAAGTTTGTTTTTGCCGCGTTCAAGCTGATCAAAGAACGAATTTCGGCGGGCAAGCCGATCAACGAGTACGAAGTTCAGCAGTACATATGCAAGCTGTACGAAGATAGCGGCATGATCACGTCTTCACCGCCCATAGTGGCAGTAAATGCTCACAGTGGACTGCCGCATTATCAGCCGAACAAAGATCACTTCAGTGAGATAAAGAAGGGCGATTTCGTCTTGCTTGATATCTGGGCGAAGATGAATGCGCCGCATAATGCGATCTATGCAGACATTACCTGGACAGGTTTTGTCGGAGATAAGGTGCCGCAAAAGTACATCGACATATTTGAAGTCGTACGTGGCGCCCGCGATGCTGCTCTCGCCTATGTCTCGGAAAAAATCAGCAGCAAGAGCATCGTGCACGGCTATCAGGTCGACGATGTTTCCCGAAACTATATTACTGAGCGTGGATACGGCGATAAGTTCGTCCATCGCACTGGGCATTCCATTTGTACTGAAGTTCATGCTAATGGTGCGAACATCGATAATTTGGAAACAAAAGACGAAAGAGAAATCATCGCGCACACCGGATTCTCGATAGAGCCCGGAGTCTATTTGGATGAGTTCGGCGTCCGCAGCGAAATTGATGCGTATGTCGGTGACGATGAAGTTCTAGTTTTTGGGCAGCCTATTCAGACAGAGGTCATTGCCATACTTGCACTCGAGTAAGGAGCTGCCGTGCCTGCCGATTATTGTCTAATGCATGTTGGTTACTGGGTCAACGACCTGGCAGCCATTTCGTGTCTGGGTGCCGGACTGGCTGCGATTGTTCTGACTTTGCTGCCGGGCAAGAGACTGACGGGGAAAACGGATGCGTCTGATCCTTCAGCCTTCATAGATCCGGGCGCCGGCGAGACAGCCAGATATCGGCTGGCATACGGAGATCTGGTCACGGTGAAGAACTCCGGTGCAGATGTAACGCAGATAACGGGGAAAGCACCGCAATCTGCTGATGGTTCGGAAGGCACTCGCGTGCAGTCGGCCAGCGAATTGGCCATGACAATGTTTGACCAGGGTGTGCTCGGAGTTGGGATGGGCGCCATGAGTCAGGAGGCGACAAAGGCAATTTCCAAAACAAGAGTCGAGAAAGCGAAGCCTGATTCGAAGACAAGGATTGATAAGGAAGCGAAGTTAGACTCGAAGACAAAGGTCGACACGAAAACAAAAGTCGAACCGAAAGCAAAACCTGAGAAGAAGCCAGACAAAAAGGCTGGCTCTAAGAAAGGCGACGTGGCGCAGCTGGATAACAACATGGCTGTGCGTAAAATCACCTACGGTCACAAGAAGTTCGAGCAGAAAAAGGAAGGCGAAGCGGAGCCTGAAGTTGTCGAGGAAACTTCTGTCGAGGAGACCTTCATCGAGGCAGCAAAAGCACCGGCGTCCGACATGCCTGAATTGAGTTTCTTCAAGGATGAAGTCGTTGCTGCATTTACAGTATTGCCGGACGAACCGTCACAGTCGCCTCCCACGGGCAGTGGTGGTTTTCCTGTGCAAGTGAGTGCCCCTCCTGCGCTTCCGGTGCAAGAGAATCCGCTGCCGCCCGGATTTCCCATGCAGACTAACCAGCCACCAGGCTTTCCTGCGCCAACCAATCAGCCTCCGGGGTTTCCCGTACAAACAAATCAGCCTCCGGGTTTTCCCGTACAAACAAATCAGCCTCCGGGGTTTCCCGTACAAACAAATCAGCCTCCGGGTTTTCCCGTACAAAC
>JAYRNY010001140.1:0-3441 GCA_041911975.1 bacterium
CACTTCATCATCAACCAATTCGATCGGCAAAATGAATGACATGACAAACGTCGAGCCCGGAGCAAGCGCTGCCGCCTGACGAAGAGTGCCTATGGTGGCTGCCCTGGTGATGTACATACTGACACCGGTAGAGGCGACCACGGCCGGCTTTGTTGCGTCAAAACCAGCATCGATTAATCGTTTCAGCCAGTCATCGCCAGCTTCGAAGTCGACGGGCACGAAACGCAGCCAGCTGGCAACGCCCATATCAAGCTCAATCAGGCGTTCAACCTTCCATTCTTGTGTCGCGGGCTGGTCGACCTCGAATACAGTCAAATGCGCTGCCAACTCCGGCCGGCGTTGCGCGAACGTATCGAGCCCGGCGCCCAGAATGACATACTGGGTTACGCCGAGTTTGGATTGTTCTTCAACCAAATCCTCAATGAATCGGGCCCGTGCAACGATGGAAGCGCGAAAGAGTTTCGTGCGCTCCGGGTGCATATCGGGGCGATCGCGCCAATCCGCGACGGGATCCACCAGCTGTAGTCCGACATAATCTTCCAGAACATGCGGTGGTGCATCCAGGAAAACGTGCAATGCCCTCCACAATGCGGTTCGTATAGCGGTGTTGTCGGGCTCCTTCATTTGCGTCTGGCTCTCAGTTTTCGCTGGCATTGCCCACAGAAATGCGCGGAGCGTCCGGCCAGTTTAATCCTCTCGATTTCTGTCCCACAAACTCGGCAAGGCTCATCTTCTCTGCCGTATACCCAAGACTCGTTTTGATAATTTCCATTCACGCCTTCACTGTTGGCATAATCACGCAGTGTAGTGCCGCCATGGCGAATCGCTTCGCGCAACGTTTTAGCAATAGCAACCACAAGTTTTTCCGCTTCCTTATCGGTGACGGAACCGGCCAACGAGAGTGGATGGATGCCGGTTTGAAACAACACCTCGTCGGCATAGATATTGCCGAGCCCGGCGATGATTGTTTGATCCAGGAGAGCGGTTTTTATGGCTTGTTTTTTGCCTCGAAAAGCATCGACGAGATATTTTCCGCTCAGACCTTCGAGCGGCTCAGGTCCGAGTTCTTGCAATGCCGGAATCACTTTGGTGAAATCTTCGCCCGGTGGCACGTACCACATGCGACCAAACACGCGCATGTCTTCAAAACGCAATTCTCGCCCGCTGTTCAGTTTGATAAGCACGCGCAAAAATTCCGCGGCGCGATGTTTTTTATCAGCAACTATCAAACGACCGGACATACGCAGATGCACACCCAGTCCGGCATTCGAATCGAGCTCTATCAATATATACTTGCCGCGCCGTTTTGCCGCGACCACCTTGCGTCCCGTCAGACCCTTTACAAATTCACCTACCGCTGGATAGCCTACCGAGTCTTTGCGCAGCACTTGCACGCCCGTAAAACTGTCTCCCACGAGGAATTTTTCCAGTCCAAGACGGACGGTTTCCACTTCCGGCAATTCTGGCATGGCAGGTCCTAGTCAGTTTCAGCAGTGATCTAATTTTGCACGTCCGCTACGCGAAGTAGAAGGCGGAGCACAAAATCAAATAGACAGCCATTAATTGTACGCCTTCCAACCAATTACATTCGCCGTCTGTTGCTACATAGCCAAGAATAATTACGGAGACGACGATGGACAGGAGCTCGAATTCGGAAAAGAGCAGGCGCATCGGGTGGCCGAGGAAGAAGCTGGCGAAAACAATCACCGGCGCGACGAAGAGCGCAATTTGAGCGCCGGAGCCAAGGGCGATATTCATGGAAAGATCCATCTTGTTTTTCATAGCCATCATGACGGCAGTGCTGTGCTCGGCAGCATTTCCAACAATCGCCACGAGCACTGTACCAATGAAAAGCTGTGTCATACCCAGCGTGTGAGCGGCTTCCTCGACAGCATGGGTGAGGAATTCAGAGAGCACAGCTACCAGCACAGTAGAGATGGCCAGAACTATGATGCTGGTTTTGACGCTCCATCCAGTTGTTCCGATTGCCTCTTCCTTTTCGGAGTCATCGCCGCGAACGTAAAGCGACTTGTGCGTCTTCAAACTGAAGAAAAGGCTGAGCAGATAAACGCCGAATTGCACACCAGAAATGACAAGGGCCAGGCGCAACTCATTGACGTGAGCACCCTTGTGCGCAGCATGGTGAAAAACAGCCGGCACGCAAAGACTGATGGCGGCAAGGGCAAGCAAGGTTGCTGAAGTAGTAGCAGCGGTGCGGTTGAAAGTCTGCGTCTGAAATTTCACGCCGCCGGCAATCATGCTGGCTCCCAGCACCAGGAGTATGTTCCCAATGATCGAACCGGTGATGGACGCGCGAACCATATCGACATAACCAGCTCGCAGAGCCGAAAGTGCAATAATCAGTTCGCAGGCGTTTCCGAACGAAGCGTTGAGAAGCCCCCCCCAGCCGGAGCCGACGCGGTCGGCAAGATATTCGGTGGCTTTGCCCATGATTCCTGCAATGGGAATGATGGCCAGGCAGCAGCTGGCAAAAATGACGACCGAGCCCCAGTGAAAAAATTCCGCCAGAAAAGGCACCGGCAGGAAAACGAAAAGAAGGTTGAGTGCCGTGTCCGCCGTTATTTTGAATTTCATGGGGGCTTCGACAGGATCCGAATTGGACAAACTGGCGAGATCATACCCCGCAGAGAAGAGGAAAAATCTTCCCTTATATGTAAGTTGGGGATTTCAGCATTTGACTACTTTCTTGCCTGAAAGTTTTCGCTTGAGGCAAAAGTGAGGCACCAAATATGGTGCGGCGTTATTTATCAGCCGCGAGAGGCGAAACGTTGATATATTGACAGATTCACAGTTTCTTTAGTTTTGCAAGGGCTTCCACGCGAGTGAAAAATAATTAGGCAGAAGACTTGCTAATTGCCTGAATATCTGATGCATACCAGCGGTAACATTATGCAACTTCAGATTCGTTACTTGAGGTGGAAGCACAGGCCGCAAAACGGTCACAAGCACAGTGGAGGTTACCTGCAATGGCAGTTTTGAAACCAGTCGAGCGCCAGCGAATGGAGTGCGAAACAGAGCACTTCCTCATGGCTCAGCGTCAACTGGACGAAGTAGCGTTGGAAATGGGGTTGGACAGAGAGCTGCATGAAAGACTGCGCTTCCCCAAAAGAGCTTTGATGGTAACGGTGCCTGTTCGTATGGATGATGGCACCGTTCGTTCATTTACCGGCTATCGCGTACAGCACGACGTCACTCTTGGACCCGCCAAGGGCGGCATCCGCTTCCATCCAGACGTCAACCTGGGCGAAGTATCCGGACTGGCCATGCTGATGACCTGGAAGTGTGCTCTTATGGGTCTTCCCTACGGCGGAGCCAAGGGCGGCATCCGCGTTGAACCATGGAAATTGTCGGTTGGCGAAACCGAGCGATTGACCCGCCGCTACACTTCGGAAATCATCAATTTGATCGGTCCTGACAAGG
>JAYRNY010001141.1:0-10128 GCA_041911975.1 bacterium
AGCAAAACAAAATGCCCATCCATCTCCAGTGCGATGACCTGAGCAAAATTAATAGCCGGACCGCCTGCGACGGCAAAATCGACATCGCGCTTTTTTCTGGAGTGGACAGCATCGCAAATCGCTGAATCGCCGTTGTCATGAGAAAGAATGCTGTCTCGCACGCAGCCGCCGACTATATATGTAGAGAGCGCGCATTGGCGCGCGTGGGCAAGAACCGCCTCAACAAGCGGGTTTTCCAAGGGATGGCAGCCGCGAGCGAACTCGACTTTGCTTCTCATGACGCTCATTCAATCCTTATCGTTTAAAAGGAAGAGATTAAGCCGTCTCGCCCTCTTCTTCTTCCTGAACGTGCTCGTACTCTTCTCTTTCTTCTTTGGAGATTTGCAAGTGGCCGGCGAAGTAGACAATGCCGCCAACCAGGCTGCTGAGAGTATTTAGAGCCAGCCACATCATCGCATATGTAAGAGCATGCGGTTTGTCTATACCTATAAAGGTGAGGAAGTAGGTATACGCCCACTCCCTTACGCCTATGCCGTTGAAGCTGGGAGTGACAAAGCCCAGCACAGCCACGCATGGATAGAAAACGAAGTAATACCAGATGGGAATCGTGGTCAGACCGAGAGCCAGTCCGATGGTGACATGACACAAGACAATCACCAGCTGCAGAACCACAGACAGGAAAAGCGCCCAGACCACCAGTTTCTTATCATGCCAGTAGACTTTGGCAGCCGATTTCTCGAAACGCCTGGTGATTCGATTATCCGGGCCCAGAACCATATGGCAGAGCTTGGGGGCGAAAGGCAGGACCAGGAATATTCCAACCGTCCCCAGCAAAATCGGCAGTTTCAGGCGCCAGGGCAAATGTTCAGCCGGTCCGGAGAAAACCCCTATCGTGGCGAAAAGGAAAAGGACTGCGATGCCCACGGTCCGGTCGGCCAACACAGAATAGAAGGCGCTCTTGTATTTGCCTGTGCCCTTGGAGAGATAATAGCCGCGAGAAAAGTCTCCCCCCACCGTGGAGGGCAAGAACAGATTGAAAAAGAGCCCGACATAGCAATACTGCAAAAGAGACAAAAACGGCTTTTGCAAACCGACTGCGGCAGCCAGAAGCTGCCATCGCTTGGCATTTATGCAGACTGAGCCCAGAAAAAAGGCGACTGCGGCTGACAAATACCAGCCGTTCGACTGGAGCGCGACCTGCCAGCTTTTGGAAAGATCGACCTTGCCAAAGATGAATAAGCTGGCAAACATCAAGGCACTGAAAGCCAGCTTTAGTTTGAGTTTTGTTTGCTTGGACAGGCGGATCTTGGCAAGCCCGCCGATGATTGGTAACGATTTCAACTGCGTCGCGTCCACGTCGGATGCCGGAGTGCCCCCGTATTCAGATTGGATAGGGGGCGTCGATACAAGTGACTCATTGCCGGGTGCAACTTCCACCTTTTCAGCATACGCGGGTGAGACCATTTGAGAGGCGCTTATCCTATTGTTTCCCAGAAAATTCATTGAAGAGAAGGTTCAATGTTAGGTCACCAAGACCGGGGAATTAAACCCCAAACAGTTAACTTAGACTTGATCTGTGGTGTTTTTGGGTAAAAAGCTATCGACGGTTGGCAAGGCGAGGGCTAAAATTAGATTTTGTTAAAACCACTCCTGAGGTAAACAAAGGTCTGGTTTTGAAAAAAAGCCAAGGAACCTTGGCTGACAGCCTGAGTCTGTATAACTTGCGGTCGAACGCAAGGAGCCCAAACGAGTCAACACGAATCTAATCCCTTCAAAAAGACTCAAAACAAAGCTCCAATCATGTCGGCCATTGAAAGAAGTTGCTTTACAGAGTTTTGGCGCCTAACGCTCCAATGATCTAATATCAGTAATAGAAGTCTTTAATAGAGGAACCTGCGTCCGTGGATGAGAGAAGAGTAGCCCGTATCGGCATTCCGTTGGTTTTGTGTTTGCTATTTTTCGCTGTTCAGTGCTGGCTTTTGACGGGCGGCAGCAAGACTCAGCCGGCGCAGATATTAATCGCAGACACCTCCGAGCTCAAAGCTTCGCCTGCTCTGGTTGAAGTGAACCGCAACATACCGCCGCAAGTTCTTTATGCCAAAGCCTGGAAGCTTCTCAAAGACAATTTCTACGAGCAAGGCTTCAACACTCAAGACTGGAACCGCTGGGAGCACCATTACGACGGCAAGCTGAAGACTGCCGAAGATGCGCATAAAGCCATCGAGACAATGCTGGCCAGCCTGGCTGATCCCTATACTCGTTTTCTCGACCGTGACTCCTTCGACGAAGAAAAATCACAAATCGAAGCGCATTTGTTCGGCGTGGGCATGCAACTCGGCATGAACAAGGAGCACAAAGTAGTTGTAATTGCGCCTATCGAAGGAACACCGGCATTCAACGCCGGCGTACATCCGGGCGATGAAATCCTGGAAGTAGACGCCAAACCCGTCAAAGGTCAATCTCTCGACCAAGTGGTCAAACAGATCAGAGGAGAGATCAATACGAACGTAAGCATCACTTTCTTGCGCAAACAGGACAGACGCAAAGTCTCATTAAAGCGCGCTGAAATTCCCATCAAGGCCGTAGCCAGTTGCGAGATATTGCCAGGCAATCTGGGTTACATCAGGCTGGACAGCTTCATCTCGCAAAAAGCCAACTCTGAAATGAGGCAGGCTCTGAAGAAACTGAGCGGCGCCGACGGACTGATCATCGACCTGAGAAATAACCCGGGCGGACTGCTTTCCAACGCAATCGACATCGCCAACATGTTCCTCGATCACGGCACCATCGTCAGTACCATCGACAGCGAAGGATATAAAGCGAAAACCGAAGCAGCCAGCAGTCCAATCTCCAAACAACCGATTGTTGTTCTAATCAATCAGGGCAGCGCATCGGCATCTGAAATTCTCTCAGGCGCCTTGCACGACAATGAAAGAGCCAAGCTGGTCGGTCAAAAGACTTTCGGAAAAGGTCTTGTTCAATCAATCAACAAGCTCGACGACGGTTCCGGCATCAATGTCACAATCGCCCGCTATCTGACGCCAAACGATGTGGATATCCACAAGCAAGGCATAAGCCCCGACAAAGACTGCGAAGTAGTGCTCAAGGACGACGACTACACCAAGGGCCGCGGTCCCTGGTGGATTGACATCACCTATTCCAACTTCAAGCGCTCGCCGACGGACGGCAAAGACATTCAGCTTCTCAAAGCGATGGAAGTCTTGAAGAAAGAAGTAAGCGCACAACCAACGCACAAGACCGTGTCATTGCACAAGCACTGATCTACTTATACGGGCGGTCGACACATGGCGTCGGCCCTTTTAGCAGTCCATGCCCTCTATTGCTTTGCCGTGGTGACGCAACTGAGTGGTGGTGGAAATTGTCGTTGCTTGCTCCATGAGCCAGTCGGGCGCCCGCCTGCCGGTGAGGATGAGGACGGTCGGATCCTTGCGCTCTTCGAAAGTTTCTTTGACTGTATCCCAGTCGACCAGCCCTACGCGTGCAACATCGAGAATTTCATCACCGATGACGATGTCGTCTCCGCGCTTCAATGCTTCGGCAACAAATTTCAGACCTTCAAGAGCCTCTTTTTTGTCTTCTGGCAGAATGCCGTTGGGGGAGCTGTACAAACGGAAGCTGCCCTTAGGACCCGTGCCGATGCGATTGACGCCGGAGTACTTGACTCTCAGCTTGCCGAAGCCCGGCTTTTCAATAGAAGCCAGAACTTTCAATGCTTCGCCCTCGCTGGAGTTTTCTTCCAGCTTGTCGAAAAATGCCAGTGTGACGGACTTTCCTTTGCTCAAGGCCCTCAGCATGACGCCGAATGTGGCCGTCGTCTTACCGCAGCCCGTGCCCAGATAGAGTCTGATTCTTTCCTGAACTGCCTTTGCTTGAGGTTCTGTTTCGGTTGTCATCATATTAAGGCCATGAGTTGGTTTAAGACTGATTATGATAGCCGGTGTACGGTCTGCCGAATTGGAAATTAGCCGATTCATCAAATTTGATCAAAACAGATCATGGCTGATCCTTGATTAGCTGAACTGCTGTTGGCTTACCGTCCTTATCAACGCAGACGAACGTAATGTCGGCCTCGGTAACAGCCACCCTTTTATCGCCTCTCATCGATTCGACATCGACATGCACGCTTACAGAGGTCTTCCCAACGCGTGTCACTTCCGTATAGAAGCTCACCGCCTCGCCGACCAGAACCGGTGCGTGAAAGACCACTTCCTTAATGGCAACGGTGACGATGCGCTGTGCCGTGACTCGGCTGACGGCAGCGGCACCGGCCAGATCGATATAGCTGAGAATCACTCCGCCGAATATCGTGCCGTGTTTATTAGTGTCCCGAGGCAGCAAAATCACTCGTATCGCCGGATCTCGTCCTGCCTGCCCTTTTCTTGACTCTGCCTTGTCCGTTCCTGCCGCCATTTGCTTTTCCTTTGCCTGTCTGCCTTTGATCATCTGTTGCCAGCCTGCTACTAGCCTAGTAGATCAACTGCGAGCATTGGCCGATTGTAAGAGACCGTTATTTAAATAAGAGATATCTCACCACCCCCGGTGGCAGCGCTATCCTGCGGTTCTTGCCGGACGCCCCCTTGAGATTGCCAGAAAAGCGTGAGCATGACTCACAGCGGGACTTGAAACGTTAGCTATAATCCAGAAGACTTCGCTTGCCGAGGTATTGGCAACCAGACCGGAATCCTCGCAAAAATCACGATTCTAGAAGTGCAGTTCAAAAAACAATCCTGCAAAAATGCTTTTCTTGCCGGTCTGGCGACCAGTGTTTCTTTGATTGGCTGCCTGGCGTTTTGCCTGCCGGCTCAAGCCCTGGAAGGCGACTTCGGCGCATCGCGCGGACCGATGCCGAGTCCGGCACTACAGGCGGTGCAATCCAGTCTTTCCGAGTCTATTGTCAACACAGATCAGACCAAGGGCGCGGCCAAAAATGAGATCATCGAAGCGCCCGTAGAGTCTTCAGCTTCCGGCAACTCTCCTCGCCAGCCGTCTCTGGAGACTTTGAGACTGCAAAATACTGGCTCCGCTCCGCAGGATATGGGAAGCGATCCGCTCATGCCCGCATCGATTGCTCAGTCAGTTCAACGGCCCGATGACATGCAGCAACTCGATCTTACTCCGATCAAGATTCCGGAACGCGGCGCGGCCTTCAGCAATTTCGACTCATATAAAGCGCGTATGCTTTACCGACTGCCGGCCAGAATGTTCTTTTCAGGCACTTGCGAAAATTCCGCCAGACTGGAAACAAACGTTTTCCAGACGTCCAGAAATCCGCAGGCTGACCTGGTTTATCGCGTGCTGCCGAACTTGACCGTTGGCTATGCACTGACACGGCGCACCCGCGTAGGCAGCAACTTCTTTTTCTTTCGTGATCAGTATGCAAGTAGAGACAGTCAGCTTTCGCGCAACATTTATTCAGTCGGTCTGAGAGCTGATCACGATTTTACCCTCAGTGAAAAGACGACAATGACGGCCGGGCTCTTTTGCAGAGAACTGTTCTTCAACCTCAACAATTCCAGCACGCCTCCCCTTTCCGACATCATCCCGTCGGCCGTCGTGGTCAGGCGAGTCGGGCAGCACGGCGCCTTATACGGCAGCATGATGGGCCAGGTGCGCTTTCAAAAAATGCTCGATCGTTTTCAGGAATTCGATCAATTCTACTCGGTCGGCTATGTGCTGAGAAAAAGCCCATGGCTGTTTACGACAGACTGCACTTTTGTGACCAATTTCGGCAACAGTAACCTGCGCGGCGGACCCAACAATCAAGTCTTTGTTCTGACAGGCGAGATTGCCAGACAGCTGCACAGAAATATTCCTGTCGCCGCTTTTGTGCGCGCCGAGCCGATTTTCAATATGGGCGCCAATTCCAGCCCTGGTCTGTCCGGATTCAATTTCCGTCTTTACGGCGGGTTGAGAGCGGAAGTCTCGAAGCCGGCAATATTCCCGACCAAGCTGGCGTCTAAATAGCCCTTCCTGCCGTCCTCAGTCAGTATCGCCAATCAACTGGAAAGCTGCCCAAAGTCTTGGATTGGGTCGATTGGCCACAGAGCCTGCCGGAGTTGCCAGCATCCTATCCATGAAGCTTATAGTCTTGATTTGAGCTTCTCTCAAAGCCGCCACCTTTGATCTTCCAGAGAGGAAAGATTTGTAGAATTCTCCCATCTGGTATTCAGTCATGACGTCATCGACATTCCACTGACTGACCACCACAGATGGTGCACCTGCAATAATAAATGCGCGCGACAAACCGACCACTCCGTCACCGGTAATTTTGCCTCGCCCGGTCTGACAGGCTGAAAGAACCACCATTTTCGCCTTCAGAGGCGGCATGGACAGAATGTCCTTTACCGTGAGCAGTCCATCGTCTGCGCCTTCCGGAGCAAGAACCAATGCTGAGTCCATCGGGCGTTCTTCGGAAATCAGTCCATGAGTGGCAAGATGTATGACGGATTTCTTGGGTGCCAGATTTCTGTATGCCGCTTTAGTGGCCTGGGCGCCCACTTCGATTGTGGCTTTGCCGTCGCCGAAGAGTGCCGCCACCTTTTTCACTTCCTTTTCGGCAAAGGGCAGTGTTCCCAGAAATGCGATCACTAAGGTAATTGGGTTGCCGAAAGCCAGGAACGTAAAGTCCAGCGTGCGATCCTTTTCCTGAGCCAGCTTCTCGGTCGCCCGCAAAACATTGATGGCAGGCAGATAGCTGACCGTTCGCTCTTCAATCAAATACTTTCCTTTCGCCGACATAAGAGCGGAAAAGGGCACGGAAAAAAGTGCTCCATGCGGCACGAATGTGACCACCGAATCGGGTGACTGGGGCAGGCAACTCTCAACCGGCTGTATCAAGAGCGAATACAAATCCTTGAGCAGAATCTCTCTTGTCTTATCTTGCGCAGCCAGGTCTTTGGGCAGTTTTGTCGCCTGGGCTATGGAATTATGGGTGTCGAGAATCTTCTTTTTCAGCTCGAAGGAATTGATGGACACAGGCGGTGCCAGCTTGATTTCGCCATTGGGATTGATCACCCAGATCAAGAGTTTGTCTTTGAGCATGCAGTACTCGACGACATGCGAATTGTGGTGCTTGACCAGCTCGACAATCTCAGAAAGAGACGGCGGCGCAGCATTGACCGGGCTGTAGGCGGAAGACTCGACCAGGCTGGACGCTTTAGGAACAATTCTTACTCCCCGAACTGCTGAGTCAGACATGCCGTCGGCCATTGCCACCAGTTGCGGTGCGCTGTCTTTCTGAGCGTCGGACTTTCCATCAATAATGAAGGCCACCGTATCTGCGGAACTGCGGCTTACACGTCCGGAAAGAAGATCAAGAAAGGCTCTGGCTCTGCCTTTTTCTGATTGCTCGAGAGCCAGATCAGCCTTGCCGGTCGAGGCGTACAGATCAATCAGCTCCAGAAAACATTCCTGACGTAGATCAAGGCTGAAGGTCTTGAAAGTGTCCCGGGTGAGAAATGTTCGTTCCTTTTCTACAAGGTCCACAGCCTTTTTCAGCTCTACTTCGGCCTCGGACGTCAGACCAAGCGCGCGCAAGGTTTTCCCCAAGCCAAGAGCCACGTCCCAGCGTGCTTCGAAGAGTTGCAGGACTTCAGCCATCTGAGCCGCTCTGGCAAATGAATCTCTGGCTGCCGGGAAATTTTTCATTGCCAACTGAGTAAAACCAAGGCCGCTCAGAGCCATGCATTCAGTCTTCTTGTCTCGGGAAGCCCGTGCCGCCTCGATTGCCTCACCATAGGATTTAAGAGCTGAATCGAGTTTTTGCGCCATGAAGTCAAATTGTGCCCGGTTGAATGCCAGGCAGGCAATCACGCTTTTGTTCTTGCTTTGTTCGGCCAGTTTGCAGGCCGTATCAAATTCCTTTTCGAAATCGGCACGCCTGCCCATGTCCAGATGGACGACGGCAACGCTGTTAATCAACATTGCCTGATCCTCCAAGTCACCTGCGGATTCAAACGCTGCTGCCGACTCCAGATAATACTTCACGGCCGCATCCATCTGCCCGAGCGAGCGATAGCACAGGCCAAGATCCCTGAGGATTCCGGCATGCTCTCTAGCATTGGCGCCTGCCCCCCTGGCAATAATCGAATTGGCTTCCAGAAATCTATCGAGGGCTTTTTCGAATTTGCCTTGCAGAAGCAAATCAAAGCCTTCTTCTGAAGCCGCCAGGTATTGACCTCGTTTGTTATTGTTCGACTGAGCCAGTTTGATCGCCTCGCCATGCAGATTCAGAGCCGCATCGAAATTGGCAGTGTCGGCTTCGGCTGCGCCCAGAGCAATCATGCATTCGATAATCAGGTGTGAATCATTCTCGCTTCTAGCTATCTCAATTGCCTTTTTCAATTCAGCTTTCGCTTCTTGAGGCTGACGGCAAGCCAACTGCAACTGGCCAATGCTCAATAGAACCTGGGCCTGCAACAGGGTTTCTACATCTTCTTCAAATGATTTGGCCGCTTCTCTGTAGGCGGCAATGGCAGAAGCATAGTCGCCCAGATTAGCATAGGCTCTGCCTTTCTGGCGCCAGGCCAGACCAAGCGTGCGCATTTCCTCGGTGTCTTTTGCCAGCTGAATGGCCTGATCGGATCTTTCTAGCGCCAATTGATTGTTGCGGCGTGCGGCAGCCACGGCGGCCAGGTTGATCAAGGCATTGGCTTTCACTACGGGTGATGCAGAGGACTGCATCGATTCGGTAAGCAGTCTTTCCGCCTCATCGAAATTGCCGGCTATCAACATACAGGAAGCAAGATTATCAAGGACACTGGCAATCTGCTCGCTGTTTTTGTTCTTATTGGCCACATCCAGCGCTTGCTTGTACATTAGGAGCGCATCTTGCATCCGTCCTTGCGAGACCATCAGATGAGCAAGGGCAATTCTTACTTGCAGAGACTGTTCCTGGCGATGGAGCTTATCTTCCACTGCCATTGACTGGCGAAAGTATGTTTCCGCTTTTGCCGAATCGCCAATTGAAAAATAAAACTGGCCCAACTGATATAGAGCATCAGCTTCAGCATCGCCTCTGCCTTTGCGCGCCTTTTCCAGAGCAACTTCCAGTTCCGCAATACGAGCCTTTTGTTGGTCGTTCAACCCTTCAACTTGTCCCGGGATTTTCGTAATCGTCTGAGCCGGGCTGGGTGCTGCTAAGACTTTCTCAGGCAGCGCCATACTGATAGACAAAAACGCCATGGATGCGGCTAAGCAATTCTTTCCAAAGCGTTGAAAACCCGGCTTTTCCAAACTTCTTAAAACCCCGGAATAGAGACCTTTTTACGCTCCAGCCTGGCGCACAGGCGTATTGCTCAGGTGCAGTTTAGCGCATTCTAAGCGTGAGCCGCCCGGCCGGCATCAGAGCGCCATTATGCACGTATTAAAGCGGGCGTACATTAGGCAAGGAGAATATTTAGAGATAGGGCCGGGAACATTGTCTTAACGGCTAAACGAGCACTGGCAATGTCGGAAGCAGAAGTAAACATTCGCTACAGAACCCACGGCGTTCTTGTTTTGAATCGCTCGCTCTTTCTTTTCGTGCCGCTCTCGGGAATTTTCTTGCTCTGGTCTTGCATTGTACTCTGGTCGGCAGTTTTGAGCAATTTCTTGCAATATGGACCGACCTCGCTCTTCGTAATGCTGCAAATTCTTGTCTTTGCTGCCCTGATTTCTCTGGCCCTGCTGTCCGGAGATGACAGTGTTTTTCTTACCAGGGAAGGCATATCGTTGCCGTTCTTTCTTTTGCCGCGCCTGGGCTTTCGCTCAGAGCGCCAGTGGAAGGATCTCTCAATTGTCACGTTCAAACCAAAGGACAAAGGTTGTGTTCTGAAACTCTGTTTCAAAGACGGCAAAAGGGTAGAGTTCGACTCCAAATTTTTCAAAGCCAAAGATCTCGAGCAGATGATCGTAGCAATTGATGTTTGGGCGGGCGGCAGCGACAATTTCCCCGCCCTTCTGGAAGCCCGCGCGCACCTGGCAGGAACCAATCTTAGGGAGACAATTAATACCCATTCGTACACGCAGATGTGGGAAGAAGAACTTTCGCATCGCTTTGGCGCCACTAATTTCATACCGCTCGAGCCTGGACACAAATTACAGGAAGGGCGGCTGACTCTCGAGAGA
>JAYRNY010001142.1:0-2374 GCA_041911975.1 bacterium
ATCTCAGAATGTGGACGGACGAGCGCAGGGCACCGAGGAGGTGGCCGGAGCGAGTGTCGCCAGCGCGCGGAGTTCGAGCAAAGCAAATCTCAGAATGTGGACGGACGAGCGCAGGGCACCGAGGAGGTGGCCGGAGCGAGTGTCGCCAGCGCGCGGAGTTCGAGCAAAGCGAGAACAGAGCGCTTATAAACGGTAGAGGAGCCTTGCGAGCCCCTCTACGTTCGTTCGGGGGAATTCTATTGGCACGAAGACCGCCCCCAAATAATTTCAAAAATTCCCAGTTAGCCGGCGCCCTGTTTAGCTTTTTGACTCACCAAATGCAATGGCATCACTTGGCGCCGAACCAACCGGCAGGATGGCGACCGCTTACTGCAGGCAAGCGTGCGCCCACGTACATTGGCTGGCCTCCCATAGTTAGCCGGCCATATGAATGCGACAAATTTTTCTAAACGACCTGATACGTGTGTTGACGAATTTACGACGTCAATTCTTATGCAAAACGATGAACAAGTTTTTCCGATACTTCCTGAAATATCCTGTAAGTCTAGCATTCCCAGGGAAATAGGGCCGGTACCTTATATTTGCAGGAATTATGCATGTGCTTTTTGTGAAATCAATGTGAAGCGAAGGATGCGCGGGCGGAAAAGAATCGGTGCGCCTGCGGCTCTCCGGCATGGTAATTCAGTAACGACGAGCGGACGACACACTACAAAGAAAGAACATCAGTAGTTTTTCAAACGCACACCAAACATCGAATAAAGCATGAACATCGAGTAGAGAAGAGTGCAGCCGTTCCATCCTACAAATGCGAAAACCAACCATTTGCCAAACTTCTTGCTGATTGCGCCAAGACCGAAAATGATAACGGACATGAAAGCAATCTCGCTGGGAAATAAATAACGTCCCTGGGGTCCGCCCAAGTTTTGTGCGGCTGCATACAAGAGTCCGGTCCAGCTCAGCAATATCGAAAGTCCCAGGGAAGACCAGGCTGCATAGTGCTTGACCAACTCACTTTCACCTTCTTCGATTGAGAGAATAAAATCCAATGATAAGACTCTCTTTGCGATCACCTGTGAAAGTTGTGTGAGAATGCCGCCCGCCGCCGTCACAATCGACAACAAATAACCAATATAGAAAACCACAGGCACATAGTGCTTTTGATAGCCGTAGACGGCCCAGAAGCTGCAATAGAGCTGCTGCCACCACACCTTTTGCTTCAAGACGGAGACCAAATTGATAGGCTCGATCGAACGATTGAAGGTTTTTGCCCAGCTCAATCTCATCGTGTTGGTGCCCAGCCAGTCGCCGGAGAATACCGCGGCATTGCGGGCAAACCAGGGCAGCGAGATGCCGGCAGCGACAAGAGCAGCAATAGTCAAATACTTCAAGGTTTGACCCGCATTCAATTTATAGACTCGGGATGCTGCAACAATCGCAAAGAATACAACGGGGACCACCGCCAGAGCTGAGAATTTGCTCAGGGCGATGAAAGCAGAAAGCACACCGGCTGCCGCCGCGTAGCGAATGCTCGGTCCGCGAAAAACGATCTTCAGTGCAAGAAGAATCAAAAGCGAGGAAAGAGCAATTGCCGTCGAGTCGCTGTTGCAGTAAGCATTTACGAAAACCAGCTGCGGGTGCAGCGCCGTTGCCAGCGGCAGTGCGAGGCACATGGCCCGATTGCCCGCGAAAATCAGCCGGCTGATTTCGTGAGCCGCGAAGACTGTTATCAACCCACCAAAAATGCTGCCGACGCGTTCGGAAAGTGAGATGTCTACCCAGGCGATGAGATGCGAGAAAAGCGCATGCGGCAGATAGGCAAACGGCGGCAGAGAGCCGTAGACAGCCGACGGACCGCCGGCTGCGACTTGCGCGGCATCAGGCGCGACAAAATGCTCGCTCAAGAATTTCGTCACCCAGAAGTGCGCAAACTCGTCCGGTGCTTCCACCATAGGCACAATGAAAAGGAACGGCACGCGCACAAGCAAGGCAAGCAAAAGCAGCAAAACCATGGCTTTATCGAGCTTGTTAAATTGCACGCTTGATGCCTCTGGTTACTTTGTCTTTCTATCATTCAAGATTCAACTACAGCGACAATCCGCCGCGCATCTCTTCGCCCATCAAAATCAAATCCGCCAGTTCGCGCATCGGCTCCACATAGCGAGTATAGGCTTCTTCCACGTGCAGGCTGTATTTGATCGTCTCCAGTGTAGAGCGCCCACGCTCGACGTCTCGGCGCAGCCGCCTTGCCATGCGCTGGTCAATCGGAGTGTCGATAAAAATGCGCAAGGTAGCAATCTCGTGCAGCGGGCTATGAAAGCTGTAAATGCCCTCTATGACCACAATAGAGTTCTTGGGGGCCGGCACCAGTTGGGTG
>JAYRNY010001143.1:0-8082 GCA_041911975.1 bacterium
AACATAAGGACTAGAAACGCAAAATTTGAGCAGGGTTGCTGGTCGCCAACGCTTCTTGTTGGTGGTGAGCCAATGTAATGCGGCATACAGCTGAAGATTCTTGCGACCAACACCTTGGAAGTAGTCTTTGATGTAATGAACAAGAGTTTGCGCTGTCGACGATTGTAGTCTCAGGTCGGCACTGCTTCTTTCATTCTGTGTACTGCCGGTACGTGCACCCTGACTGACGGCATATACATCTCCTGGCTGTCTTTTCACTAAACCTTTCAACTCTAGGGACAGCAGTATTGCCGACAACTGTCCTACTTCAAATTTTGCGGACTCGTGTAGCTTGTCGAATTGAACAGGCTGGTTGCACAGCAGTTTGAAGATGCAGTTTTCCTGTTCCTGCAGATCGCTGAGTTCACAATGTACGCTGTCTTCGTTGCTTTTATTGCAATTTTGCTTCTGTAATGCGAACTCCTCTTCTATGGGTGGCTCGTCTAAGGGAGTTTTTCTAGTCCTCCTGCTCACTGATGCCAAACACAGCTCAGAGAGAATTTCGAGTGCTACTTTCTTCAACTCGGATATCGTGTTGATAGCGAGCTTTTTTAGATCATTGTTAATCGTGTCTGTAGAGACTTTGCAAAGTTCTGCCAGTTGACTCGCGCTTAGAGGGATGTTCCTTCCCACTAACTCCAACATCACTAAGCGGGCCTTGAATTTTTGTTTCTTGTGAAAGAAAGTCTTTGCGGTCAGTGATATCTGTTTTCGGCATTTCCTACAAGGAAAGGCTCTCTCTTTGGTGTCTGGAATCTTGTTCATGTGGCCGCATTCGCGTCGACGACACTGAATCGTCTTACGCTTTGCTAGTGCTTCCAGGACAAGTTGTTCGCAGTAATCTTCAGTTGCAAATTTCTCGTTAATCTCTGGCATGGCTTTTAGTGCCATGTCCCAGCTTGCTTGTGATCTCTCGGAATGTGCCATTCCTCTGTCTTCTCATCAGCTTTCCTTCTAATACGTATTTGGAAAGAGAAAAGTTCAAAATCTTTCCCTGCTGACAACCAGAAATTTCCAAACGTGATGGTTGGGGTTTAGAAAAAAGACCGTTCACGGTCTTTTTTCTAAACCTCTCTTGCAAGCGGACGGCTAGTTTGCGAGTTCGGCGCGCAGTCCGTATCCGACGCCATGGACGTTGCGGATGATTGATTCCGCGCCTTCGGTGTCTAGTTTCTTGCGCAGTCTTTTTATGCAGGTGGTGAGGGCTTCTACGGTGGCGTCCGATTCATTGGACCAGACTCTGTTGAGAAGTGCCTCGGGTGGAAAGACCGTACCTGGATTGCGCATGAGAAATTCGAGTAGCGCGAATTCTTTGGGGACGAGTTTTACTTCAACTCCGCCTCGTTTGACGGTGAAGGCAGAACGGTCTAATTCGATGTCTCCGGATCTGAGGACGCTGCCCATTTGTCCGCCGACGCGGCGCATAAGGGCGCGGATGCGGGCGGTCAGCTCCTTTGCGTGGAATGGTTTTGTAAGGTAGTCGTCGGCACCTGAATCTAACCCCACTTCTTTGTCATCGATCGTCGAGCGTCCGGTGAGGATGAGGACAGGTGTTTTCTTACCGGTAGCTCGAAATTCCTTGAGAATCTCCATGCCTCCGATGAGCGGCAATTCCAGATCAAGGACAATCAGGTCATATTCGTAGGCTTTCAGCCGATTAAGACCTTCTTGGCCGTCGTTGACCACTTCGGCTTCGTGTCTTTCCATTTTCAGCCAGTCCCGTACCAGCTTTGAAAGCTGTACATCGTCTTCGATTATGAGGATCTTGGCCACGAAATTTCCCTATGCAAACCTAGACAATAATATCGCAATCTTAAGGTGCCAGAGGCAGACTGAAATGGAACGTGCTTCCTCGTCCTTCTTCTGATTCCACTCCAATCTGACCTCCGTGCAGTTCCACGATTGCCTTTGAGATAGCCAGTCCAAGCCCGCTTCCCTTTCTGCCTTTTGAGTCGGTTTTTTTTACTTGTTTGAAACGTTCGAAAATCGAGATGCGCATGTTTTCCGGGACGCCTCTGCCCTCATCTTTGACGTGTACATAGGCAAATTTGTCGTCCTTAGACGTTGAGATGGTCAGCTTGGAATTTTCGGGTGAAAATTTGACAGCATTGGACACCAGATTTATGAGCACTTGAATCATTCGCTCTTTGTCTGCCATTACCCGCGGATTTTCTTCGGTCTCAAGAACAAGTTCGATTTTCTTTTGCTTGACGGCATTGGCTACCATGTTCACTGATGGTTTGATGATTTGTTCCACAGGGATTGGTTCCAGACTCAAATCCATGCGACCGGATTCCATGCGTTCGAGATCGAGCAGGTCATTCACGAGTGTGATCAAACGATCGCAGCAGTCTTGTGCACCCTCGACGCTTTCCTTGCCGTCCTCGGTCAACTCACCATAGGCGCCGGCTGCTAAAAGCGAATGGACCATTTGAATGGATGTAAGAGGTGTGCGCAGATCATGACTCACCATGGCAACGAAATCACGCTTCATCTGGTCGATCTGTTTGCGCTCGGTAATATCATGAACTACACACATGAGGGACTTTTCGTCGTTCGACCAGACGACTGACCACTCGCAATCGCGTTCGTCACCGCTTTCAGTGACAATGCGATTGGTAAATGCACCCTGTCCTTTTGCCTCAATTATGGTTGTAACTTGCTCGGTAGTCGCTTTTAAGTCTTCTTCGTCAACAAGCTGGTCGAGCCGCCTTCCAATCAAATCGTCGATTTCATAGCCCCACTGTTTGGCGGCGGCCGGATTGGCCTGTGTGAATCTTCTTTCCGTATCGAGGGAGCATATGATGTCGGCGGCGCTGGTCAAAATTGCGCTCTCCTTGCGTCTCATAGAAGCAAGCGCTTCCGCCATTTTGCGGAATGTTTGGTCGAGATGAGCCAGTTCATCATCACCCCTCAGAGGCGCCAATAGCGGTTGTTGCGCTGCCAGTTTGTAGGTGTTGTCCAGAAGGACTTTCAAACGCTTGGCCAAATTGCGGTTGAAGGAAAGCGCCAGACCAACTGCAAAGAGAATATTGATGGCCACGAAGGAATAAATCAAAATTTCAATCTGAGTGCGTACTTCGGCTTGTTTGTTTTTTGTATCCATCGTCTCGGCTTCTTGCTCTTCGACAAGATGATCGATGGCTTGAAAGACCTCGGCCATGAGGTGGTTGACTTTGACCATCTCCATGCCGGCGGCAAGTTTGTTTCCTATGTCGACCATTGTCTTGGCGTGATCGAAAAAACGATCACCGTCATCCATCGTTTTGTAGATTTTTTTCCAGGCTTCCTTCTCGTGAGGATTTTCGGCAACAAGCCTGGTGATGATTTCCTTCTCCTGGTAGAAGCGCTTCTTGGCAAGATCGGCGCGCCGCCTGAATGTCTCGCGGCTTGTGAAATGCGAAACGATAAGAGAAGAGCTTCTTTCCATGACGAGACGCAAGAGCACGTTCAGATGACCGGAGACGTCTCGAGCATGCGCCTCCCGCGCTCTTTCATGATCGACTTGATTGAGTAGATAAGCGAAGACGCCTACAAAGCCGAGTTCGAATACCAAAGGCACAGCCACCAGTATCAGAACCTTTTTTCCCAGAGTAAGAGTCATTAGTTTCGGAGATCTGCCTCTAACGACGCTCAATCTAGCATTTCACCAAACGAAATATAGATTTGCCCCTAATTTGCCAATTTTGCGCCCGTATTGCGCCAATGACAACCGGTATATTGCAAGGCACAAATGGGCTCGTGCTTTCGAGGTTTGGCATGAATTTGAAGTCTTTCTATGCGTTGGCTTTGTTGTTTAGCTTGTTTCTCTGCTGTAAAGACGCTCAAGCACAAGGATTTGGCAATTATCAGAAGGCTCAATACAACCAGCGCGCAGCCAGCGCAAGGGCACGCTATCAAAGGCAGATGGTCGCCCAGGCCCAGACGCAAGCTCAAATACAGGCACAGGCAGGTCTGCCTGCCGACTGGCGAAATGGCTTGCCGCCTACCCGTATGGACAGCTTCGTCAAGGAGGCCAAACAACACGCCGCTCATATCTACGGTGATGAAGGAACATATGGCCTGCCGCCGTATATGGGCTTCAGCAAAGTTCACCGCATCAACACTGGCATCATGGATGAACGTGACAGTGGATTGACCACCGGACATGGCAGCTTTCTGCCTGATGCCTGGGGAGGTGATGAGTTTCATCAAAATGAATGGGACCTCTCCGGCGAACGCGGGCGCTCCGCTGCCGACGGCTTCCCGGATGGACTGCCTGTAATGACAGGCTCAGGAGAAGGATCAGGCTCCCCCTCCGGTGAGAACCTCCCGCCCCCACCAGGTGAAGGTTATCAACCAGCTTATACATGCGAAGGCTTTGTTGGTTACTACAGCCCGGAAGAAGTGGCACTCGCCCAGACTGACTTTCCTGCCGCTTTTGATCACTTCGTTCATAGCGATAGATATACAGGCAGTATCTTGAATGCTGATTTGATTCTGCGTCTGCAGATGGGCCGCCCGGGCTATTGATAGAAGGAGTTTTGGACAGGAAAGAAGGAAGCACTACATTTGGTGCTTTCTTCTTTCTTTTCACGCAAAAGAGGGAAACTTTTCTCTGGCAATCCAAATTTACATAGGATTGATGTCTGTTAAGAGTCTCAGAGCCATATATAAATTCGGCCGCCTTGACGCATAAGCCCGAGCAAAGCTACTCTGAAGTGATTAAGTTAGCCACAAGGCAACTTGTTTTTCGGGGGTTATGAAATGAAGAAATTATCTGCGGCGTTCTTGGCGGGTATGGTCATCAGTACATTGGCCGTTGCACCGGCATTCGCCGATGATGATGGAGTACTTTCCGTTGTCGTGGGAATGCCTTTGAAAGGCGCTTCTGTTGCAACTTCTATGGTTATCGGTATTCCGGTTGCGATCGTTCGCAAATCGGCTGAAGCTACCAAGGAGCAAACCAAAAAGGTGGCAGGCGATAAAGCAAATCCAGTTATGACCGGCTTTTCGGCTTTAGTGGGCATGCCTATCGGTATCATGTCCGGCACCATTGATGGAACCAAAAAGGGATTCAAGAATTCCCTCAAGTGCGATAAACCCTTCACGAAAGAGCAATTCAGCCTCGGCGACCTGGACTAACCTCAAGGTTAGAAATCAGGAAGAAGTGTCAGTGGCATTTGAATAGAAAGATGACTGATGCAGGCAATGCGCAGCATCCGTCTGTATCAAGAATGAAAACCGCCCAGCATCAATGCGGGCGGTTTTTGGTTTTGATATTAAGTCGGTAAGCGCGACTAAATCTTACTTCTGGCTGCCAAGGATGATGAAGCTGACTTCCTTCTTATTTGGTCGTCCTTTTTCTTCATCCACCACAAGTTTCAAGGATGAAGCCGTGTTGCCGGCTTTGGGAACAATCTTCACATCACGCTCTGTACTGGTACTGGCTTTGGTGCTTTTATTGCTCGAACTGAAGAAGACTTTCGATTCAGCCACCATCTTTTTGTATTGCGCCAGTGTCATCTCGCCGCTTCTGAAAGGCGTTCCGTCTTCAGTGTTGAGCGCAATCGACAGCGGTTTTTCGCTGAGCGGATAAGCGTAGACGAAAATTCTCTCCTCGGCTTTATTGCTGCCTTTGGGCAGGCTGACTTGATAGTCGAAAGGACTGTCGGCTCCGCCAAAGGTGATGGTGTCGCCCGCTCTCAAAAGAGTTTTTTGCTGATACTCATTGGGGTAAAGTTGGGTCAACTTGCCGCGCCCGTCAAAATCGAAAATCATGACGTTGCAGTCTTGCGTGACCGAAACGTTGATCTTCATCTTGTCGCCATGCTTGTACTGTGGGCTCGAGCCTTTTTTGTCCAGCCAAACATTGATGATTGAATCGTTCTTGTTAATGCCACCTGCCGGTGTGATAGTTGAAATAGCACTGTCGGACGGCTGCGACTTTGCCTGCATAATTACCTTCGATTTGGCTGGCGGTAAGGTTTTTGCTTGATTCTGGCTGGCTGTCTTCTTGACCGGCTTGACCGCCTGACTGGCCTTGGTTTTTTCGACATCAGTATGAGAAGGTTTTACTTCCGGCTTAGAAACACTGGTTGTGCCGACGCGCGGCAACAGTATTACATTGCGCTCTTTGGAATTTTTCAAATCTTCTGCAGTAGGCTCGTCTTTACTATTGGCGTTGTCCGCCAGGGCGTAACCCGCTCCAACAGTGAATGTAAAAGCTACAGCTAAAGCTTGAGCTAATGCCAGATTTCTAATTGCTGCTCTCATGCCGCGTTCCTCAGTTTTGAACCTGATTGGACCCTAAGTGGGTCTTCATGTCTATATTGCCGCTTGCTCGAACCTATTTTATTTCCTTGAACTAAGGCAACTTATCCAGTGAAGAGATCACGAGGTCAGCTGACTTATTGAGTTTGTTGGCCCGAATCAGCACTGCTCTTAGGCTCAGGAGCAGGCGCTGGTTTCGTTGCTACAGGACCGTCCATAGCCACATGAAGGATCTTCTGAGGATCCTCTTTAGCTATCGTATCAATTCTCTCCATTAGATCGTCTGTACTGATGTTAAGCAAACCAATGTTGTCGTTGTCTTGCTTGCGGTCCGAGTCTTGTAACAGCTGATCTTTGGAATTTAGGAGGACAACCCAGAGAAATTTTGACGGCTGTTTGCCCACGCCAATTGGCCTGTCGCCAATAGTTTGAATAGTCACGGTCTCGCCGGGCTTTGCTAAGACTTGATTTCCAGCCATCGGGTAAAGCAGGGTCACCTTGTTTCCATCCAGCTCAAATAAATGTACATAACAGTCCGAACGGGTTCGAAACTGAATTATCAAAGGCTCGCCTTCAAAATAATCAGTACGAGGTTTGTTAAAGCTGACCGTGACCGGCATGATTTGCGGCTGGCTGACCGTCCAGGAGTCGACCAGCGGTTTAGCCAGAAGAGTTCCTGTTATAAGAAAAACAATCACAGTTGAGAGGCAGAGGGCTAAAACCGGTGAGGCGCCGACTTTTCCAGCCTTAGGCTTGGCCAGCTTGAGATTTTCTTCGACACCGAGTTCCTTGAGAGCATCCACCCAGAGCGCCAACCTAATTGATGTAGTCGGCAAGTTTAAGCCAGGAAGACTGGCCGTGTCTCCGCAGTGCATTGCCACAACAGAGGTGTCGTCGAAAATCGGCGAACCGGAATCACCGGCGGCCAGCGCCAGATCGTGGAGAATATGATAGTTGTCCGTTCTCCTCAATTCACCCAGCATGCGCCCTAATTGAGCAAGCGGTGCGGGCGCCGATGAATATTGACCAAGATGCACTGGATAGCGCACGGCAGACAGCGGCTGGAAATTCTTCAACTCTTTACCGTATGTGATTGGCAGCGCCGATGCTTCCCTTTCAGGTCCGGAGAGATCGCAAAGAATGATCGCCGCATCGAAGGTGACCAGTTGATCGGCCTGGCGTCCGAAACTGGGATGGAGTCTTACTTCTCTCGCCGCATAGCGATTGCCAGAGGAAGGAAACTTTATCTGCAGGGACTTGGTCGAAGACTGAAAAGGCTCGACTACATGACCGCATGTGACTAGAAGGTTCGGCGCTGCTTTCCAGGCTTGACCAATGATTGTCTCTTTATCGCCTTCCAGCCTGATTACATTGGCCAGTGCGGCACTGAAGACATCAGGATTTTCCGGAACCCCGCTTGTCTTATGCTGATTGTCCATCAGTGGTACTTAGACCCAAACCCTTTCTAGTCCAAAGCTCTCTATCTAATGCTCGATTTGTCGGCTACGAGCGGCATACGGAACGGCGAACAGCAAATGGCAAACCAAAGAGAATTATAAGTGATAGGCGGCTTTGCGGGTTATTGCCTGTCATATTTGATTGCCAATTCTTACCTGGAAGACCAACTGCTGCACAACGTTTTGCCTTTAGACGATATGATCTTACGAATTGCTGTTTTCTGGGCTTATCTTGATAAGTCCTGGCATCCGAGGTCGATGTGCTGACAAGTCAGGGACAAATTGAAGAGCTGCTGGACATTGCGCCAGACTGGCGGCAGATCTTCGAATCGCT
>JAYRNY010001144.1:0-9818 GCA_041911975.1 bacterium
CCCAGCACATACCAAGCTTTTCGTTGTTTCGCTCCATGGGCACGGCGATATTGGTGACCGGCCTGTATCCGTAAGGACTGGGGTAAACATTAGGCGTGGCGTACTTTTCAGGCGGTTCTTTGAAGATCGGAAAGAGGGGACGCGTGTCGTTCTTTCTCGATCTGAGCGACTCGCTGTCCAGCATCACCTTTCCTGATGGGTCGCAAAAAACGATGTAGACAATCGATGGTGTCTTCTGGCACTCGGTCAAGATGTAGTATTTAAGCCCTTCCAGGTTGCCGTCATGCGTGAGAGACTCGGCACCGCCTCGAGCAAGTGCGTGAGCCAGAGCCACTCCAAACTGTTCGACCGACTGATTGAGAACACGTTGAGCGCGGTCAACCCACACCCAGGCGGTAAATGTGACCAGCGCTGAGATCGTCAGGATGCCCAGTACGAGTAGCTGTTTCTGCGCCGAGACGCGCGCCCACATGACGATCAGCTTGTCGACTGTTCGCGGCGCTTTCAGGCTTTGAGGCGGCTCTTTGGTGCTAATACGCGAATCCTCTTTTGTCGGCGTGAGGTTTTTTTTGCGTACAGGGGCTTCTTGCACCTGCATTGCGCAAACCTTGGCCTAGACCAATTCTATCGGAATTAACCTGCGGCACTCCACAACTGTGGCGAATTCCAAAGCATGAGACTGTTTAATTCGCGGTTGTCAAGGGAAAAACGGGAATGGGGGGGCAAGAAGTAAATCCATAGCCCAATAGGAAGCCACGTATGGAAACCTCTTATCCCGAGTCACCAGATACCAAAGATTCGAACAGAGATTCGAATATAGATTCGAAAAAGGAATCGCCAAAGCAGGCTCCTGCCTACCTCAAGGAGGAAGAGACTGACGATCTGGTGCGTCAATACATGCCTCTCGTGCGGCAATTTGCCAGGCGTTACGCGCAATTCAATCCTGATTACACTGAAGACCTGGTCCAGGTCGGCTCAATCGGGCTTCTCAAGGCTATCAAATATTACGATCCTCGCCGGGCGCGCTCGGCCAGCTTCAAGACGCTCGCCACTTGCTACATCAGGGGCGAGATTCGCCATTACTTGCGCGATCATTGCTCTCTAGTGCAGGTCCCGCGGCGCCTGACCGAGATGAACTCGCAACTGGCTCAGTTGGAAGAGAAACTGACGAAGGTTTTGGACCATGTGCCATCCGTCAACGAGCTGGCGATCTACTCCGGCTTCACTGTCCAGGAAGTGCTGGAGGCGCAGCAATCTTGGGAGGCGCGCATTCATTATGAATCGTTTGATTCCCAGAATGAGGACGACGACCGCGAAGACCGCCGCAGCTTGAGTGAAACGGTGCCAGACAAGCGTTATCAGGAACAATTGTCGTCCAATGAAGAACGCGAGCTGGTTGCACAAGCATTGAAGAAACTGGGCGACAGAACGCGACAGATAGTTGAATTTGTCTACTTCTATGACCTGTCACAGAAGGAAACCGCCACCGTGCTTGGGCTTTCGGAGATGGGGGTATCGCGCGCCGTGCACACGGGGCTGAAGCGACTCAAAGAAATCATGCAAAACGACGGGGTCTTATCCAGTCGTAAGTGCACTCCGCCCGATCAATAAGATCGCGAAATACGTGAAATTAATTCTGGAAATCGGCTGGTTGTCAAGATTGACAACCATTTAAACAGTGCTAACATTTGGCGTTTAAGGACGCGGGAATTTATTAAAACGCAGTCCCTGAGCCGTATATCCAGCGGAACTATTTTTACTACATTTTGGGTGAGGAACAGATAATGCCGACAGGCGGCGAATCTATAGTGGCACTCGAGCACCTGGACAGCCACGTAAAAGCTATCTTGAAGCTTAAGTTGCGGGCTTTCGTGCATCTAAATCCCTGCTTCGACAGTATCCATTCAATAGATACAGGGAGCAGCCCCACAAATACGCTGCACTCTGCTCAGGTCAACCCACCAGTCAGACCAGCAAGACGAGTTGCTGGGACCGTCGGCGGCTCGCCGACGGCGGGCGGAGCGAAGGGTGCAGCGCAGCGTAACCCGGAGCGTTTCGAAAGGAATGCCGCCCCTACGAGACCTGAGTTTCCGCCGATTCCTCAAAGAGAGCCTCTGTCAATGGATGCTGAAGTCAAGGAATTTGCGCCCAATTTGCCGGTGGCACACGAGTTGAACGTACAGCCGGGTGATTGCCCGAATCGCCTTGCGGTTGCCAGATTGCGCCGCCGTGTTCGTTTGTAAGCGCTCCGGATTCGGCTAAGCCTCATCCTCCGCGCGCTCCTGTCACTCGCTCCGGACGACATGAGCGGAATGCTCCAGGCTCGGCTCCACCCAGCCTTTCGGGGGCGCCCTTCGCTCGTCCGCCGGTACTGCAGCCGGTTTCGGAGCCGCCTTGCCTCTCTTGGGCGCGCTTTGCTCGCCCGTCAAGAGCGTCAAAAAGAAAAGCCGCCAGCCGGCGGCCCAGATTGGTCGGGACGAGAGGATTCGAACCTCCGGCCTCACCCACCCCAAAGGTGCGCGCTACCCCTGCGCCACGTCCCGCAACGCATCTCAAGGCAATTATACTATGATGATTACTTGTTTCCGGTCTACATATATCAAGCTTTGAGTACCGGCAAGACACTGACAATCAGTGGCATCTAAACCAGCAGCCCCGGGGTCTCGACTAAACAAGGTGCAATTTAGCCCAACCGACCTGTTCGACTTTAAGCTCGATGATTTCCAGCTCGAGGCAATCCAGCACCTTGAGGAAGGCAAGAGTGTAGTTGTGTGCGCTCCTACTGGCGCAGGCAAAACAGTCATTGCCGAGTATGCGATTGAGCAAGCGCTGAGCATGAACAAGCGCTGCTATTACACGACGCCCCTGAAGGCTCTTTCCAACCAGAAGTTTCACGACTTTAGAGCCAAGTATGGAGAAGACAAGGTCGGTCTGCTCACGGGCGACATATCGATCAACCGCGACGGAAGAGTCGTCGTAATGACGACTGAAGTTTTTCGCAACATGCTATATGGCACCATCCTTGGTGACAAGCGGAGAAATCTGCAGGACGTTTCTTCTGTGGTTCTCGACGAATGCCACTACATGAATGATCCAGAACGCGGCACGGTGTGGGAAGAGTCGATTATCTACGCTCCCAAAGACATTCAATTGGTTGCTCTCTCTGCCACCATTGCCAACGCCGAAGAGTTGACGACCTGGATCGATGAAACCCATGGTCCGACAGCTTTGGTGCAATCGAGCTTTCGCCCTGTGCCACTGCGTTTTTACTACTTCGGCGATCGGCGCGTCTATCCTTTGCTCAGTCCCGGCAAAGTCGTGAATACTTTGTTGAAGAGTCGCTTCGGTGCGAAAAAACTTCTCCATAGGGATCGCAAGCATCGCTCAATACCATCATTGGGAGCGCATCCGGGTGATGTGCTGGGTCAGCTCTCGGCGCGCAATATGTTGCCGGCAATTTATTTCCTGTTTTCCAGGCGCGGTTGCGAAGACGCGATGAAAAAGGCGCGCGGTATTCCCTTGCTCTCCAAAGAAGAGCAAGCAGAGCTGAAAAAGGCCATTGAGGGCTTTACGAATGACTATCCGAATTTGCGAAACCATCCGCATCTTCCTTACCTCATGGAGGGCATGTCCGTGCACCACGCCGGCATGCTGCCGAGCTGGAAGGCCATGGTCGAAAAGCTCTTCATTCGCGGTTTGCTGAAGGTCGTGTTTGCTACAGAAACGCTTGCCGCCGGAATCAACATGCCTGCTCGCACGACTGTTATCAGTTCAATCTCCAAGCGCGCCGATGAGGGGCACCGCCAATTGCGCGCATCCGAATTTCTCCAAATGTCCGGTCGTGCCGGAAGAAGAGGCATGGACGAAGTCGGCAATGTTGTCGTTCTGCATCATCCTTTCGAGAGCGTAGAAGATGGCGCCACGCTAGCAACGGCTGAGGCTGATCCTCTCTCCAGCCGATTCACGCCATCTTATGGAATGGTTCTCAACCTGCTAGAAAGGCATACGCTGGAGGAAACTCGAGATCTTATAGAACGCAGCTTTGGACAGTTTCTTATCAATCACCAATTGGAACCTTTGTACGAGCAAAAGATGGGCTGGGAAAAGGAACTGGAGCGCTTGAAGAACCCGCTCTGCCCAGATGTTATCGGTGATTTGCCGCTCTATGCAAAACGGCTGGAGGCAATTCGAGCCAAGCACAAACAGTTGAAAATCATGGAGCGCTCGCTCAAATCCGGTAAGAACAAAGCGGATGATCCATCGGCAGAAGAAGCGCTCACAGGGGTGCGAAATGACATTTCCGCCTCGCTTGCAGAAGCCTATGCCATGCCCTGCCACGGCTGCCCCGTGCAGAAGCCCTGCAGCAAGCAGACTGAGCGTGAGCGCCAGCTCGATCGCCGCGTCAAGGAATTCGATCGCCGAATCCAGAGAGAAACAACTAGATACTGGCGAACATTTCTTGCTCTTGCGGACATCTTGCGCATCAAGGGCTATCTCGATGGAGACAAGCCCACCAAGTACGGGCAAATGGCCGCTTCCATCCGTGGATCGAACGAGCTTTTCCTCTGCGAAGTAGCCATTAATGGAGTGCTGGATCATCTCACTGTGCCGCAGTTTGCCGCGATGATGACTGCTCTGGTTACCGAAGAAGGGCGCTTGCACGATCCTATTAGAGCGCGCGTGAGCCCGGAGGCGGAGCTGGCTTTCGACGCTATCGGGCAACTGGGCCGCCAGCTCTTCCGCACCCAAAGAGACTTCGATGTCGATGTTCCAATCTCCATTTCTGCGACCTTCTCGGGACTTACCGAGATGTGGGCGCACGGTGCGACCTGGGATCAAATGCGTCTGGCCACTACCTATGATGAAGGCGATGTCGTCCGGGCTCTGCGCCGAACAGTAGACCTTTGCCGCCAATTCAATCGGGCTCCCAATGTGCCTGAGAAATTCATGATGATGGCCATGCAGGCTGAACGCTTGCTGGCGCGTGATGAAGTCAAAGAAGATTTCTAGGTGCCGGCCTGGAAGATCGAGCCCTCGCTGGCGGATGCGATCATCGGTTACAACAATATTGACTGTGTCGCTTTCATAAATGGTCGTCGCATGGCGGAGCACTTTAGTAAGTATGCGTTCGGCGCAGATGAAGTCACTATTTAGTAACTACCTTCCGCTTAAATTCAAACTACCCTCCCGTTCCCCCACCCTTCCCCTGCCTCAGGCAATAGGAGTTGGAGTTATGAACCAAGTCGCTGCAATGCCCGTCCAAGCCGGCGCTGTCACTGACAATCTTAAAAGCGGTGTTTTCGATTGGAGCAAAGGCGCAGTCAAACGCAAGTCCGCATCGAGAACCTGCAACAATGTGCCGGCCGTCAATGCCGAATCCAAGCCGCATCCTGCCACGAAAGAATGCCACGGCTCCGCGTGCAGCAGCTTGTTCATGACCGAAGAACAACTGGAAAAGAAGGTTTTGCTCTTCGTCAACATGACCCACGCTTGCAAGATTCGCATACCGGAATTGCTCGCTAGAGAAGCGGCCTTGCTCGGTAGTTTTGATTTCACCAGGCTGATGAATGCGCTCGAAGAGCGCGGCAATGACTGGTCGGACGAAGAGCGCTATTACGTCTTCAGATACGCAGACGGCAAGATTGGCAGCGTCTGGCTGGATGGCAGTGAAGTTTATAGCTTGCTTTGCCCAAGAGTTTAATTAGGCCAATTGGCTACATTCCATTATTATGTTTTCAAGCTCGGAAACATTTCCCTGTACCGAGTTCTTCCGCTAATAAGCTTGCCACCTTTCTGACACTCCGCCATGGTTTGATAGGGGGCAATCTGACTTACTAAACACTCTTCCACATTCGCCAGGAGGGAAAAATGACCCTCGTATCCCCTAGTCTTGCGCAATCCGCTGCACTCATTTCCTCGTCAGTAGAATCATCCGGCACTCCCTATGCGCTCAACACGCTGAGCGTGATGTTCGACTGGAGCAAGGGCGCAGCCAAAAAGAATTCCGGACGTATCACAATAACCAATCTGCCAAAACTCGATGCGAAAACAGCAACCGAAGTTAATATTTGGCAGGAACTTGCCGCCAATGACGGTTTTTTTGGAGCCGACCCGCCGACCAGGGCAGCTGCACTAATCGAAGCGGCGTCCTCCAACAAAAGCAAGGTGCCGGAATTGATCGCCCGTGAGGCGAAATTTCTAAATTCAGTCGAATTCGCCAACCTCATGCTAGAAGTCGAAGAGCAAGGCAGTGTCTGGAGTGATTCAGGTCGATACTTCGTCTTCACTTATCCCAGCGGTAGCGTTGGCAGTATCTGGTTGGATGGAGTCGAAGTGTACAACTCGATCTGGAAAAACTTCTAGCCGCTTTTACAAGACCCAATTCACGAGCCTCTCTCGTCAGCGCTGGAAGACGCTGATATCTCGGCTGTTTTGAGGGGCGGAAATCAAGAATTGGTGGAGTTTAACTGCCTATTTAAACACGATACAATCATCGATCTCTTCGTGTCCCCTGGGGGGGGCTCGTTTTCGGGAACTGGTGTTGTTGCTGATGACTTTGGTCGAAAAGCTACGTTCAAATTCCTGGATGGTGCTTTTCGTTTGCTCTTTTGCACTTTTCCAAGAAGAGTTTCTTTATGGGCTTGTCTGCCCGCTGACGCCGGAAGCGCCGGCGCACATCAAGGACGAGCACATCATAAGCACTCTTTACGGTGCCTATGCTCTGGGGATGCTCGTCGCCACGCCCATTCTCGGTTTAGTGACAGATAGGTTGGGACGCAGGCGCCCGATGATTCTCGGTGCGCTCTTTCTTGGTATCTCGGCTATTTTGTTTGCGATCGGCACGAGCCGCGAGATCCTCTTTGTCGGTCGCGTGCTTCAAGGAATTGGTGCCGCTTGCACATGGACAGCGGGTCGAGCGCTGGTAGCAAAATATTGTGTGAAACACCGTGTGCGTGACATGGGATACGCCATGATCGGTGCCACGACTGGTTCGGTTGTTGGTCCAATTGTCGGCGGTGAGCTGTTCGACAAGTTCGGCTATTTAGCGCCGTTTCTCTTTGCGATTGGCTTGGTCGTTGTGGATGGTGTGTTGCGTTTCGTCTTCACACCTTCGACGACAAATCCTGATGCACAGCCACCTTGGAGTGATACGTTCAAAGAACTGGGCGGCATCGTCACTGACAAAAGTGTGTTGTCATCAGCGTTTGCAGTGGCTCTGGCGGCTGCCAGTTGGGCCTTGATGGAACCACTTTTTCCTATGCACGCTATTCGTATTGCCAACGCGTCACCGGCAACGATTGGCGGCATCATTACCGGATCGAATTTCCTCTATGCATTTCTCGCACCGGTCGTCGGATACGTGTCAGACCGCATTGGAGTGCGGTCAACAACGGCTCTGGGACTGGGATTGACGGCGGTGTTCTTGCCCATGTTGGCGGTCACCCCCAATCTGTTTTTGGCAGGCGCAGTTTTATGGCTGATTACAGTTTCTTATGCGTTCACCATCAACCCTACATCAGCTGAGCTTGGGGACGCTGTCGACAGGCGCGGCTCCTCCTCCTACTCAGTAGCCTACGCTGTCTATAACCTTGCATACGCGCTTGGAATGATTGGTGTTGATTCGTACATTGAATTTGTAACCGACTCTGCCCACCACCTTCAACTGCTGCACATTTTGCTGATTGTGAGCGGTATGTTTATTCTTTGTTTGCCGCTGTTTCTTATCAAACCAAAACAGCCTGGAACAGCGGCTGCGACCACGTCAGAGGTGGCAGCCGCCTCTGCTCCGGTGACATCATCAGAACAAAGTAACTAGTTTTTTTCGATTAGAGAAGCGATGTTTAGTTTGAATCGGCGAGCAAGGCGCTTTGCTTGTTCCATGCTTAGCCGACGCTCACCCTTCAAGAACTCGCATACACGGCTGGCAGAGCCAAATTCTGGAACCAAGTCCTTCTGAGCTAAATCATTCTGATCCATCAGGTATTGAATCAACTCACGAGACGAAAACATCGCAACATCACTTTCCCATTTTGATTCGTATTTGGTGACGAGATCGGTGAGAACTTCGAGATAGTCGAGTTCCGCCTGATTTAGCTCCGCAATGCGCGCGGTCAGCTTGTCGCAAATCATAGCGGCTCGCTCGTTTTGATCGTCGTCACGAATTGGACGAAGGGGAAATCGCCTTGTCAGCTTCTCATATATCTTTTCATCGCTAATCTTCGTCGCTGTCATAGTTCGTCCCTCTAATCTAACCAACCGCCCTCGTCATATTCTTTGTGTGTCAAGACATTATTGATGTAAATTCGTCCGTTTTCGAAGCATGCAATACAAATGAGCCGGTAATGGTTTCCCATAATATCGAATACGATTCTGCCTGCTACCCAATCAGCTGATCTGAATGTTTTTCTGACATCAGCAAAGTTTTTCCATTCGGCACCCTGAACGGCAGTTCTCCATTGCTTGAGAGGCTCTTCTGCCCGTTTATGTCTTTTGAAAAATTGTCTGGCCCGACCCCAATGAATGATCTGCATTAGTCCTCTCTGGAAACCTAGTTTCCCAAAATGGGAAGAAATGTGCAAGTATCAACTTCCCGATTTGGGAAATTGTTAACGAATCAACTGGCTTCGCATATAAGACTGCTGCGCACGCTTCTATTTAACGTGTTCGGTGAGGATCAGTAACTGTGCAATTCGACAGGTGCGAAACTGCACTGATGAACCCCTGGTCAACGCCGGCTTCCTGAGTTCCTTTACCTCATGGATGCTGAGTCAAATCCTTTGTAGGTATTTGTTCTGCCGTCAAGAAACGCGTGGATGTCTTCCTGGAGCACTACCTTGGTGGCTTCTTCCAGAACAGTAGTAATCATTGAACTAACTGCAATACCAGTCATAAGTGTTAGAAGGGTGAAACAGCCAACAACTTCAATAGTGCGCCAAAATTTCATGGAATTCCCCTCCGAATTCCAAGTTACCTTCCAAACAGGCTCCTAGTCAAGCAGTTCAAATCTAGGGGAAAGCGGGCCAGATTTTAGTATGCTTCTTGCCTGGTGTACGAAGCCTTGGGGGACACAGGTGACATGTCACGCTCTTTCATTTCAGAACTCAGCCAGCGTTTCCTTTCAAAGGAGGAGCGCTATTCTCGCAGGGAGATGCTGAAGGGGATGATGGCGACCGCTGGTGGGCTCATGCTCAGCTACGCCTTCCCTCACAGCACCTATGCTAAAGACGGGCGCCGCGTAATTATCATTGGAGCGGGATTCTCCGGGCTCGCAGCAGCTTACGAGCTTTCCTGCGTCGGTTATGACGTGACCGTTCTTGAGGCGCGCGACAGAGTGGGCGGTCGTGTCCATACCCTCTACGATTTTGTCCAGGGTAAAACAGTGGAGGCCGGTGCCGAACTCATCGGCGCAAATCATCCGACCTGGCAAGCATATGCAAAGCGTTTCAAGCTGGAAATGCTGGAGCGCACCGACTATCCCGACAGTGAAAAGCCATGTTTCATGAGCGGCAAGCTTCTCAGTCCCAAAGAGGCTGAAGCTCTCTGGCATGAAGTCGACGAGCAGCTCAACCTTTACAACGCGCTGGCTGCGAAAATAGATGCGATTCAACCATGGCGCAGCCCCAACGCGCTCACCCTAGACAATAAGACGGTCGACAACTGGATCGATGACCTCAAGTGTTCGGAAATTTGCAAGCGAGCGATTCGACTCTCGGAAGCATCTGATGCCAATCAGCCAGGCTGGGAGAGTTTGCTGGGACGCCTTGCCATCATAAAGGGCGGCGGTCTCGAGAAATATTGGACCGACACTGAAGTCTATC